>JBDRGH010000307.1:0-2994 GCA_043818015.1 Pseudomonadota bacterium | reverse complement strand
CCCAAAGAGGTCCAGATCAGTCCCTTTGCCCGGACCAACCAGACCCGCTACTGGCTGAGAAGCAGAACGGATCAGCAGTTTCCCCTGGGAATCACGGCGCGCCTTGACACGGATTATGTGAGCGATCAGGATTTTCTGAGGGAGTTCCAGGGAGGCTTTTTCGGCTATGAGGCGAGGCCGAATCTGGCCAGGGTGTCCGGGCGGCCCGTTGAAGAGGTCGAATCACCTACGAGAAGGTCCGCGCTGAGGCTGAGCCGTGACACAGAGGCCTACAGCCTCCAGGCCCTCTCCGCCTATCACGAGCGCCCTGAAGACCCGGCGCAGGATAGAACCCCCCAGCCTCTGGGTGCCCTGGACTTTGCACTTCTTCCCCGGTCTGTGCCCGGGCTCCCCCTGTTTGCGAACTTCGATACGAACTACGACTACATTTGGCGCGATTCGGGACAGAAAGGGCACCGCTTCTCTCTTACACCTGAGGTCTCGTATCCCCTCTTTTTTGATCGCTACCTCCAGTTCGAGCCATTTATTAATTTCAGCAGGAATACCCAGTGGTTCGATGACGACTCCGAAGGCTCAGGCCAACAGTCCGAGCAGGCCTATGAGATCGGGGGCAGGGCATCCACGGTCCTGGACAGGGTGTTGGACTGGCGGTGGAGAGATGTCACGAGGCTGCGGCACAAGATCACTCCTTCCCTCACGTACAGCTTCCGGGAGGACAAGGGGCAGGACAGGCCCCGGCCCTGGTTCGAACCCATTGATGTGCCCGGAAAGGTCAACCTGGTCACCCTATCCCTGGAGAACCTGCTCGATGCCCGCAGGGAGAACGAAAAGAAGGAGGTGATCTATAACGAGTGGGTCAGGCTGCTTTTCAGCCAGGGATATGACATCGATAGGTCAACAAAACCCTTTGACCCCCTGGTCGGGTTAGTGCACCTCATGCCGCTGCATAACGTGGACCTGGAGGCCGAAGCCCACTGGGACCATGACCGGGGAGAGTTCTCCTTTGCAGACCTCTCCCTTGGTCTTTCGGTCGACCGCTCCGGAGGAAGAAGGGATCGTTACGAAGTGGATTACCAGCTTGTTCGAGACGAGGGAGAAGAAAGAGAGGCGATCCGCTCTTACATCCATGTAAACCTGTTATATGGGGTCGCAGCAGGGACCTCTCTGCGAAGGGATATCCATCTGAGGCATAATATCGAGGGCACCTACTGGCTCGATTACCAGTTGCAGTGCTGGGGCGTGAGGCTCATCACGCAGAGTCTGGACGGTGTGGACACGATCTCGATCATGTTCCGCCTCGTTGGTCTCGGGGGCGCATGAAACAGGGCACTGCCCTTTTCAAAAAGCTAAAGTGTTTGTGGATCATCTCCAAAAGAGTTGGTCGATGATAAGGATTCAAGGGTTCAAGGATTCGAGTGAAATGCTTAAAAATTACAAAGAATGAAAGGCTTGGCAAAAGTCCTACCCGCTATGTTTACAAATTTATAGAATAACTGCAAGATTCCCGAAGGATGAAAATTTCGGTTTGACTTCTCAGATCAGGCAAGCTTCTGTGTCCATTCCTTCAAATATTGCAGAAGGTTGAATCTTTGAACCCTCGAATCCTGGACCCCTTTCTCCCAACTAATTGGGAGAAGACCCAAATATTATTATAGCAGAAATCATTACCACTAAAATAAGTTAAAAAATTACCTCTGATATGAAGCAACCCCCATGACTTCCCCCGGATACTGTTGTTGATGTGGGTGAAGCCACTCCAAAAGGATCATCGATGCTTCCGTTTGCTGTTCCGTCGCTGTCGCCTTCTCCGCCGTCAGTGATGGTATAAGTAACCGTTGCCCCAGCAATATTACAATCTATCTCCTGGAACCCGTTTGTATCCACTTTAAAACATTTACTCCCATTTCCGGGTTCACTCGGAAAGGTCAATTTCATGTTAACCGATGCTCCTGGTGTAACATTGTTCACAGTGAACTGGACCAATCCATCTTTGAATTCAAAACCGGAAGGTTTGCCGGTTTGATTAATACTTGGATCGGAATCTGAAATAGTCCGAACCCTCGAAAGGGTCTTTCCAGGATTCAAACTCACATCGGCGAGAATTTTGCCTGTTCCTCTGCTTGAATTTGGGCTTGCGGTTGTGTTGTCATTCGGTGAACTATCAATATTGTCCCCAACTCCATCCCCATCAGAGTCCTTATCCGTCGTAAAAACCCAGGTGAAATTTGTTGCTATCGGATTCCCCGCAGTGTCCTTCACGCCGGTTGTGATTGTCCCCGTGTACTCCGTATCAAAGGTAAGGTCGCTTGATGGAATAAAAGTGGCGGTTTTATCGCTCAGTGATACCGTTCCCGAAACACTTCCTCCTGCGTGAGTCAGCGTGAAAGTGTTTGTGTTCACGGTTGTGCTGTCTACACTCTCAGAGAATGTTGCCGATACCGAGGAATCAACGGCAACACCCGTATCGCCATTGCTCGGATTCGTCGAAAAAACAGTGGGTGCCGTGGTATCGACTGACCCTCCAGTTGAAAAGCTCCAGGTGCATGTCCCGGATAGGGCGTTTCCCGCTAAATCCTTAATTCCAGTACTGAGGGTGGCTGTGTAAGTTACACCATTCGATAAATTCGATGAGGGTGTGAAAGTCCCCGTGTTATTTGTGGTGGACACCGATCCTCCAATGTCGCTTCCCCCAGCGCTTACCGTAAATGTGCTTGTTGTGATTGTCGATTGGTCCATGGCTTCAGAAAAATTGGATGTCACTGTTGCATTAAGAGCCACATTGGTCGCTCCATCAACGGGGTCAGTCGAAGAGACTGTCGGATTGGTCGTTTCAATACCTATACTGGAATCTTTTGGCGATGCGAAAGTGTAATTGAATTGTGATAGCGTTCCCGTAACGCCGAAGTTAGTTTGCCCGGTTGTCACGGTCGCGCTGGTCTGCTCGGCAGCATCCACAAAACCTGCCAAAGAGGCATTGCTAACTCCTGCCCCAAA
>JBDRGH010000306.1:0-4148 GCA_043818015.1 Pseudomonadota bacterium | reverse complement strand
AGACTCTACGAAGGGATCATTGAAAAGCTGGACCATGTGATATTAAATGGCCATCCAGTAAAAAGGATTCCCAATACCTTAAACCTCAGCTTTGAATTCATCGAGGGAGAATCCCTCCTATTGAACTTGGACCTTGAAGGGATTGCAGTATCGTCCGGATCAGCCTGTACATCGGGATCCCTGAAACCTTCTCACGTGTTGCAGGCTATGGCGGTTCCATCGGCGACTGCTCAGGGTTCTATTCGGTTTAGCCTCGGACGGGATAATACTGAAGAGGATGTGGAATATGTAATCGGTGTGCTCCCGGAGATAGTAAACAGGCTTCGCGCTATGTCCCCTCTTTATCCCAGTAAAGAGAATGAATCAGGATAGTTTTGGATTTTGAAATTGTTCACCCTGTTAAGTAGACGTATTAAAGAGCTTTGGTTGCCTTTTCATTGCAAGTTCCATTTTCGAACAGGATTGTTAATTCACAATTTACTTAACAGGGTAAAGGGCTTGGAAAAAGGAGTGAATCGAGGTGACAACCAAACAGTAGCTTTTCCCTGCTCAGTAATCTTTTTTCGACAATTCTATAGCTCATTGCACCGCAAATTCAGAACTCCCCGCCTCTGGCGGGTCAAACAGTTGAATTTGCTTTGGTTTCATTCGCTAAGAATCGTTACCGAAAAAACCTCCAATTCGCGATGAAAAGCTACTGTTCTGGGACTCTGGAAAAGGTCAACTCTATGAGAGCGGGAAACAAGAAGAGAGTTGTGGTCTCCATGAGTGGTGGGGTAGATAGCTCAGTGGCCGCTGGTCTCCTCAAGAACAGAGGCTACGACGTCATAGGTGTCTCCATGCAGATCTGGGATTATTCGACCCATACGAATGGAGAGGTTGGAAGCTGCTGTTCGCCTGATGATATCTACCATGCGAGGGCAGTAGCCGACAAATTGAATATCCCCTTCTATGTCTTGAACCTGGAGAATGAATTTGAAAAGGAGGTCATAGATTACTTTGTATCCGAGTATATGAGAGGAAGGACCCCTAATCCCTGTATCCTCTGTAATCAGAAGGTGAAGTTTGAGGTTCTGTTGAGGAAAGCTTTGGAGCTTCAGGCTGATTGCCTTGCTACCGGGCATCATGCAAGGATAGTGTGGGATGATTCAAGGCAGCGATACCTGTTACTCAAGGGGGTAGACTCCGGCAAGGACCAATCGTACTTTCTCTTTACCTTGAGACAGGAGGAACTGAAACGATTGGTTTTCCCAATTGGAGATCTCGTTAAGGCTGACGTGAGAAAAATCGCTTCAGACCTGGGACTGCGAGTAGCCGATAAGAAAGAGAGTCAGGAAATCTGTTTCATTCCGGACAACGACTATAAAAGGTTCATAGCGACGAGAATTGGGATAGACAAATCTAAGAAGGGTAACATCGCAAACGAAGAAGGAGAAATCCTCGGAACGCACGAAGGAATTCACATGTTTACCATTGGCCAGAGGAGGGGGTTGGGTATCCCGGCCTCCCAGCCCTATTATGTCATCGGATTTGATTTACAAAACAATAGTGTCATAGTCGGAAGAGATAGGGATCTGTTGGCCAAGGGCTTAATTGCTGAGAACCTTAACTGGATTTCATTGTCAGATTTAAACTCTGAGATTACCGCTTCTTGCAAGATTCGATACCGGTATAAAGAGGCAGAAGCAACTGTTATACCCCGGGATGATGGACAAGTTCTCGTAAGGTTCAGTACCCCACAGAAGGCCATCACACCAGGCCAGGCTGTTGTCTTCTATGATGGAGATGTGGTAGTAGGTGGCGGCTGGATAAAGGAGAGTATCTGAGAGGTGATAAAAGACAACATATTAGAGACTATTGGTAGGACGCCTTTGGTAAGAATAAACTCCATGAACCCCAACAAGAGGGTTATACTTTCAGCTAAGATCGAGAGTGTCAACCCAAGTGGGAGCCTCAAAGACAGGATAGCCCACTATATGATTTCAAAAGCAGAGGAGGAGGGCACGCTGACCAAGGATAAGGTTATCCTGGAATCCACCAGCGGGAACATGGGTATCAGCTTGGCTATGGTAGCTGCTGTGAAGGGCTACAGGACTGCGGTTACCCTGTTGGAATCTGCAAGCATTGAAAAGAGAAGTATACTGGAGGCTTACGGGGTAGAGATCTTGTCGATACCTGGTGACAGGGGACCAGATGGGGCGAGGGACGAGGCGGCGAGGCTCTGTAAAGAGTTTCCGGGCAAATACTTTCTCATAGGTCAGAATTTCAATAAGAATAATCTGATGGCTCATTATGAAACTACGGGTAAGGAGATCTGGGAAGACACGAATGGCGAGGTTGATTACTTTGTAGCTGGAATAGGTACCTCTGGCACCTTAATGGGAGTGGGCAAAAGGCTGAAAGAGCTAAAACCGGAGGTCAAGGTGATAGGAGTAGAACCTTACCCTAAGCATAAGGTCTATGGGTTAAAAAACCTTGAAGTATCACGTTTGCCTGAGATTTATGACGAGAGATGGATCGATGAAATTATAAGGGTTTCAGATGAACAAGCAATACAAACAACGAGGCGTTTAATTAGAAAAGAAGGGATCTTTGCAGGTGTCAGTTCAGGAGCGGTAATGTTCGCGGCCCTTGAAAAGGTTAAGACCTTGGATAAGGGTAATATGGTTGTCCTTCTGGCAGACGGTGGTGAAAGGTACCTGTCCACGGGTCTCTTGACGGATAAAAGGTGAAAACGATAGCTATAGCAACACTGGGCTGCAAGGTCAACAAGTGCGATTCTGCTATAATCTACGAGCTTCTCAAAGGAGCTGAGAAAAGGTTTGTGCCATGTAATCAGAAGGCTGATGTTTATGTAGTAAACACCTGTACCGTTACAAAGAGGGCAGATTACCAATCCCGCCAGCTAATACGAAGGTCACATAGATTAAATCCAGACGCTCTGATAGTAGTTACCGGATGTTACGCGCAGAGGGCCCCTCACGAGATCAAAGACATTCCAGGGGTGGATTATGTCGTTGGAATTGGAGAGAAGGGGAGGGTTGCAAGCCTTATAAAGGATCCTTCGAAGAGAGAAACTCCACGTGTAATAACCGGTGACATAAGAGAAGAAAGAGAGATAGATGCCCGTGAAGTATCGACCTTCCCTGGACATACCAGGGCCTTTCTCAAGATTCAGGACGGCTGCGATTCTTATTGTTCTTATTGCATCGTCCCGTATGCCCGAGGAAAAAGCAGGAGCCTGAGTCGTGAAGATACCATAAGGCGTGTATCCAGACTCGCCGAGGTGGGCTACAAAGAGATAGTCCTTACCGGGGTGCACCTGGGTTCCTACGGGCTGGATTTGAGACCACCGACCAGTTTAGCGCAGCTCATCAGGTCAATTGAAGATGAAGGTGTCCGCTGTCGGATTAGATTAAGCTCGATTGAACCCACCGACTTCGATGACGATCTAATAAACCTTATCTCATCTTCCTCGGTAATCTGTAACCACCTCCATATCCCTTTGCAGAGCGGGGATGACGAAATACTAGGGAAAATGAGGAGACCGTACAGTTCTCTATTTTTCGAGGAACTGGCACAGAGACTTCTTTCGGCCCTACCTGATTTGAATATCGGTGTTGATGTCATTGCTGGCTTCCCGGGAGAGGCTGATGAGAATTTTGCCAATACCCTGAGTCTAATCGAAGGACTTCCCTTGGGGTACCTCCACGTTTTTCCGTATTCGAGACGTCCGGGGACCACCGCCGCGGATCTTCCGGATCAGGTCGATAGTAAGACCGTAAAGAAGAGGGCGGAGGTATTGCGAAGCCTGGGGAGTACAAAGAGAGAAGAATTCTACAAGAGGTTTCTCGGCAAGCAGCTTTCGATCCTCATCGAGTCCAAGAGGGATGCGAGGACAGACTATTTAAAGGGATTTTCGCGAAACTATATCCCGGTACTGGTTGATGCACGGGATGGTGTGGTGAATGAGGAGCTACCCGTTATCGTCGTGAAGGTCGAGGATGGCAAGGCATTTGGGACATTAGTTTAGGTAATTGAATAACTTTAACTCTGCCTCTTGAAGCGCACCGGTAGTATTTGTCAGTTTATAGATTTACGAGTCATCACCATTTCCGCGTTTGTCTTCCAGTAGACCTACCATAATA
>JBDRGH010000305.1:0-12268 GCA_043818015.1 Pseudomonadota bacterium | reverse complement strand
CGACCTTATAAGTACCTTCAGCATCCTCTCAACCTCTCCTATCCCGTCTTAAAGTTCCTTCAATTTCCCGGCCTCAACGTAACCCGAGTCTCCAGATAATACTATTTGAGTCTCTAACTCACAATTTGAACCATACGCTCTCTATAAAGACCGAATATATATCTCACTTGAATCCCTGACTCCCTGGCCCAGACGCTGGCGTTTGCGCCAGGGCGGGCCTTGACCCCTTGAACCCTCTTAATCCATCAACTTTTTGAAACAGCATCCCTGAGAGCGACGTATCCTTCAACCAAAATATCATCTCCGAATCTTCTAACCTTAATATCTCTTAGAATAATGGCATCATCAAGTTTCCCCACCCCTTTTCCACCCACCATGCTCAAGGCATCTCTTCCTCCTATGATTTTAGGAGCATAGAAAAATAGAACCTTATCCACAATGCCGCTGCCGAGAGAAGAGGCACTTATCTCAGCACCACCTTCAATGAGGAGGCTGGTAATCTCAAGACCGCCGACGTCGTGCATAAGCTCCTTTAGATCAACCCTATTATTTTCAGAACGAACTGTCAGTACCTTTGCCCCCAGTTCCTCCAACTTTTTTTTCTTTTCTTTGGAAGCAGACTCAGTGGTAGCAATAATGGTCTCGGCTTCTGATTCAGCATTCAGAACCTTGGCCGAAAGGGGTATCTTTAAGTGGCTGTCAACAATGATTCTTGCGGCATCCTTCCCCTTCCTTCCATTTAAACGCGTAGTCAGTCGAGGATCATCAGCCATGACTGTGCGAATTCCAACCAAAATCCCGTCCACTTCATCCCGCAACTTGTGCAAAAACCTCCTCGACCTTTCATTGGTAATCCATCTGGTATCTCCAGTCCTTGTAGCTATCTTGCCATCTAAACTCGCCGCTAGTTTCAGAATTACAAACGGCACCTTTTCAGTTATATATTTTATGTATACCTCATTTAATCTCTGACACTCCTCTCTCAATATACCTGTTTTCACGTATATTCCATTATCTCTCAGCCGCTGGATTCCCCTGCCCGCCACCACTTCGTTGGGGTCTTCCATCCCGACAAACACCTTCTTAATTCCGCTGTCAATGATCGTTCTGGTGCATGGAGGGGTACGTCCATAGTGGTCACACGGTTCCAGGCTAATATAGAGTTCTCCTCCCCTAGCCTTCCTGCCCGCATCATTGAGAGCGTTAATCTCGGCATGGTGCCCCCCTGCTCTCTCGTGAAAACCCCTACCAACAACCTCACCTCCTTGAACCACGACAGCTCCTACTAAGGGATTGGGGCTTGTCCTCCCCTTCCCCTTTTGGGCGAGCTTAATGGCTAACTTCACAAACTCTTCCTCTTTCATATGTTGTGAAGACTCACCTCTTCTTATCCTCCTTTTTGCCCGCAAGGAGCTCTCTCGCTTCCACCATAAAATCAGTCACGTCCTTGAATTCACGGTAAACCGAAGCAAATCTGACGTAGGCCACATCATCTAAATCATGCAGCGCCGTCATCACACGCTCACCGACATCTGAGCTCTTTATTTCTTTTTCACCACCATCCAGAAATTCTCGCTCTATTTTATCAACAATATCTTCAACCGCATCCACACTTACCAGCCGTTTTTCGCAGGCCTTCTTGATCCCGTTAAGGATCTTGGTTCGATCAAAGGTCTCTCTTCGTCCATCCTTCTTCACAACAGACGGAAGAATCTCTTCCACCCTCTCGTAGGTTGTAAATCGTCTCTGACAACCCAGACATTCTCTGCGACGTCTTATGATATTTCCATCTTTGCTGAGCCGTGAGTCTATGACTTTGTTGTCAAGGTCAGAGCAAAAGGGACATTTCATAATCTGAGTCTCGGCGTTTAGACAGGGTGTTTCCCAAATGTAGACAAGAAAGACAAAGACATATGGTACTGTCTCTTTCTGAAATGTGGGATAAAGATACTAAGATTGAATAGGTAGTCATAAAGCAACAGTTGACTACTTGAAAGCAAATATCGAATCTCTTGAACCTTCAGACCAGAACGGTCTCACGTTTCTGAAGCTCCTCGTTATATTCTACCAACTCGATTCTAGACTCACGTATCATCTCACGAGACAATTCGTCAGTATAACCATCTTTGTACACAATTTTTGTGATTCCAGCGTTGATTATCATCTTGAGACAGATGATGCAGGGAAGATTAGTACAAAACAGTACCGAACCATTGACACTGATACCATGGTAAGCTGCTTGAATAATGGCATTCTGTTCTGCATGCAAGCCCCTGCACAACTCATGTCTTTCTCCAGAAGGTATATCGTTCTTCTCCCTTAAACATCCAATATCCAAGCAATGGGAAAGCCCCATCGGTGCCCCATTGTACCCGGTTGACAGAATCCTCTTATTCTTAACCAAAATAGCCCCTACCTGACGACGGCGGCACGTAGCCCGTTTCGCAACCAAAGAGGTGATACCCATGAAATACTCTTCCCAATTGGGTCTCGACATCGAGAAAAACTCCACTATTAACTATTTTATTCTTCGTAAGTATTATACCATTGGCTGTCAGTCAGAACCGATATAAGGAAGACCTAGAATGTCAAAACAGCGCCTTCGGCATAAGTCGTAATCGTTCTTACCTCGCTCATAGCTCTCTTGTGACCGCTCTGCACTTACATTTGTCTCTCCGTCAGCCTACGCTGGTACAGCGGAAATTGCGCACACAGATCCCTCACTATTTCTCCAACCCTTTTGAGGTTAGACTTATCATCAACATCACTAAGAACCCAGGATATCAGTTCAGCGATAATCTTCATAGTATCTTCCTTCATCCCTCTCGTGGTTACAGCCGAGGTCCCAATCCTTATCCCGCTGGTGACAACAGGGCCCCTCGTATCAAAAGGGATTTCATTCTTGTTTACCGTAATCCCCGCTTCATCCAACACTTCTTCGGCAACTTTACCTGTAAGGTTCGTCTTCGTAAGGTCTACAAGTATGAGATGCGTATCTGTTCCACCAGTTACGAGGTCGAATCCTCTTTCTTGGAGCTCCGTCGCCAAGGTCGAAGCATTACTAACCACCTGCTTCTGATAATCCCGGAATTCTTGGGTAAGTGCCTCTTTGAATGCAACCGCTTTTGCAGCAATTATGTGCATGAGAGGTCCGCCCTGTATACCTGGAAATACGCAGCTATCTATACCTTTAGCGAATGCCTTCCGGCACAAGATCAACCCCCCGCGAGGACCTCGGAGCGTTTTGTGAGTTGTAGAAGTAATAAACTCGGCCAGCGGTACGGGACTAGGATGCAGTCCAGCTGCGATCAATCCCGCAATATGTGCCATATCAACCAAGAGGTACGACCCTACCTCATCAGCAATCCTTCGGAAGCGATCGAAATCGATGATCCTAGGATAAGCACTAGCCCCCACTACTATTAACCTCGGTCTATTCTCTCTGGCCAAGCTTTCCACACCATCATAATCAATCCTCTGGTTACCTCTGGCTACTCCATAGGTAACTACGTTATAGAATTTACCGGAGAAATTAGCAGGACTCCCATGAGTAAGATGGCCACCGTGGGGCAGATCCAGCCCCATAATGGTGTCTCCAGGTCTAAGAAGAGAGAAATACACAGCCATATTCGCCTGCGTCCCAGAGTGAGGCTGAACATTGGCATGATCCGCGCCAAATAACTCCTTAGCCCTGGCCGTAGCCAAGTTTTCAACACAGTCTACAAACTCACAGCCCCCATAATACCTCTTCTTGGGATACCCTTCTGCATATTTGTTTGTCAGAATACTACCCTGGGCTTCTAATACTGCTTCACTAACAAAATTCTCAGAAGCAATCAACTCCAGCCTATATGCTTGCCTTTCGGTCTCTAATCGGATGACCTCTGCAATCTCGGGATCTACCTCTTTTAGAATCAACATTTACCTCTCCTGAGCCGTGGTAGATTGAGAACAACAAACCGTTTTCTCTATATCAGCTATCTTCTCCAACCTTCGCTGGTGTCTTCCCCCCTGAAATTCACTAGTCAACCAAACCCTCAGCATTTCTCTGGCAAGCTCTTTATCTGTCACCCTTCCACCAATGACCAGGATATTGGAGTCATTGTGTTCTCTGCTCATCCTTGCGGTATAAGTATCATGACATAAAGCGGCCCTTATCTTTGGAAACCTATTGGCAACAATCGACATACCGATCCCGGTTCCACAGATAAGAATCCCTCTCTCGAACTCCCCGTTTTGAACCTTTTCCGCAACCACACTGCCAAAATAGGGATAGTCCACAGATTCATTGCTGAATGTACCTGCATCATAGAAATCTACCTTTATATCATGCGACAGAAATTGCTTTATGAACTCCTTTAACTCAAAACCCCCATGGTCACACCCGATAATGATCCTCATTATTCACCTTAACCATCAAACTTCTTAAAGACAAGGGTAGCGTTGGTGCCGCCAAAACCAAAGGAATTGGAACAAGCCACCCTTACATCAGCCTTTATGGCCACATTCGGGACATAGTCTAGATCGCAATCGGGATCGAGCGTTTCATAGTTAATGGTAGGAGGAATAATACCATCCCGAATTGTCAGAATGGTGAAGATCGCCTCCACTCCCCCTGCTGCACCGAGTAAGTGGCCGGTCATTGACTTGGTGGAACTTATACGAACCCTCTTGCTGTGCTCATTAAAGACGGTCTTTATGGCCATGGTTTCTATCGCGTCGTTCAGTGGTGTAGAGGTACCGTGGGCGTTAATATAGTCAACTTCACTATGTGAAATACCAGCGTCGTTCAACGCCATCCTCATACATCTGGCCGCACCATCTCCTCGAGGATCTGGGGCAGTGATGTGGTAGGCATCACCGGTTAGACCATAACCGACGATCTCAGCATAGATTTTGGCCCCTCGCTTTAAGGCGAATTCCAGATCTTCCAGAATCAATATTCCTGCACCTTCTGCAGGCACAAAACCATCTCTATCTTTGTCAAAAGGACGACTGGCCTTTTCGGGTTCATCGTTCCTGGTAGAAATGGCTTTCATAGCATTAAAGCCACCGATATTTAAAGGTGTTATCGACGCCTCTGTGCCCCCAGTAATCATAATGTCAGCATCCCCTCGCTGTATCAACTTGTAAGCATCCCCGATAGCATGAGCCCCGGCAGCGCAAGCCGTAACTACCGTAGTATTTGGGCCTTTGATTCCGTAGTGAATAGCTATTTGTCCGGGTGCTATATTAGCTATCATCATGGGTATAAATAAGGGGGATATTTTCCTCGGTCCACCTTCCATTAACATGGTGTGATTCTTCTCCAACGTAGCTAACCCACCCAGTCCGGTTCCTAAGATAACCCCGATCCTCTCGGCATTTTGATCAGTGACCTTAAGCTTTGAGTCATCCATAGCCATCATGGTTGAAGCCATGGCATACTGGACAAATCTGTCCATCCTTCGGAGTGTTCTCTTATCCAAAAACTCTTCGGGATCAAAACCCTTCACTTCACCGGCGATCTTTGTCTGAAAGTTAGTCGTGTCAAAACTGGAAATCTCACCAATCCCTGAAACTCCTGCACACAAGGCCTTCCATGTTTTTTCCGCCCCGATTCCCAAAGGAGTTACCGCCCCTAAACCCGTTACGACAACTCTTCTCCTCAAAGCAACACCCCCAAGAAATTGAAAGACTTCTCAAATATATGGATTAGTACCTCGAAGGGTTTCTTCCTTCAGCTTCTTCCCACCATCTTTTAAAGCCATAGTAACAATTCAAGCGATATGAGGTTCTTCTCCCATCTAGGTGGTGAAAAGGATTCGGGGATTCAAGGATTCAAGGGGTCAAGTGTTTGTTTTCCAACGATTTTATAAGCGCCTTGAGCATCCTCTCAACCTCTCCTATCTTGAAGCTTCTTTAACTCCCCAGCCTCAATATAACCCAAGTCTCCAGATAATAATATTTGAGTCTCTAACTCACAACTCGAACCATACGCTCTATATAAAGAGCGAATATATTCTGGTGTGGTTTTTCTACCATATCCGTCAGCTATATTCAACGGAACAGATACCACAGCCCTTCTTATCTTTGATGTCAGGTTCTATGTTTCCTCTTTGGGAAATCCTCTTGTTATCTTGTAAATCTCTATACAGAGTTGATAAGATCTTTGTCAAACTTTTAAGTCTTTATAATTGCTGAGCATTTCACTCGAATCCCTGACTCCTTGACCCCTTGAATCCTCTTAATCCATCAACTAATTATGGAGATGATCCAGATATGATAATCGAAGCTTTGAATACGTCGTAAGACAAAGAGATTCACCCTTGGACGGCCTTCCTTCCCTTAACCGGCGCAAGAGCGGTAAAGGATGGTAAACAAAGTACGGTAAGCACGCATAAAAAGGTCACGTGAGCACAATACTATCCAATCTGTGGGAAGAGCAACGAGATATCAAGACCTGTTCCCAGAGCCTACTCAGGTATCTTCGGTTGAATCTGTCACACTCACAACGCCAGAGGAGGAATCCAGTCCTTCGAAATCACAGTATAGGGTCAACTTATCTGCCTCGTTTACTGTAGATCCCCGTTTGAAAATTCGATGGAGAGCAGCGAAGAGATGCAAATTGTTCTATTTTTCTATTTGATACTTACAAGGTACGACACCTAAATTACTCCAAGAATATCAACCCCTTTAGTCGTAACATGCCTATCCTATATACGTTCAGCAATATAATCGATAGCCTCCTGGACAGTGTGTATCTTTTCCGCTTCTTCATCGGAGATCTCCTGGCCAAATTCCTCTTCAAGGGCCATTATTAACTCAACCAAATCCAATGAATCAGCACCTAGATCGTCAGCAAAAGAGGCTTCGTTAACAACCTCTGTTTCATCTATTCCAAGCTGTTCGACTATGATCGCCTTAATTCTTGCCTCGACAGATTCATTTCCCATTAATTTTGCACCTCCTATAAGAAATTTCTCTTTATTTGATATCTCAACTCACTACAAATTCTACATATACAAACCACCGTTAACATTGATTACCTGGCCAGTAATATAACTGGAAGCCTCGGAGACAAGAAAATAAACAGTCTCGGCTATATCTTCCGGTGTCCCTAACTTTTCAAGAGGGATCTGTTTTTTTAGGTTTTCTCTGATATTCTCAGGCAAAGACTGAGTCATAGCTGTATCAATAAAACCAGGCGCGACAGCATTAACATTTATACCCCTTGTAGCAAATTCTCTCGCCACAGTTTTTGTAAAACCAATTACCCCTGCCTTGGAAGCGGAATAATTTGCCTGCCCGGCATTCCCCATCTCCCCTGCAATGGACGCAATATTTACAATCTTTCCGCTCCTCTGTTTAGCCATAAACTTGATTGCCGCCTTTGTACAATTAAAGGTCCCCTTCAGGTTGACATTTATAACCTGATCCCAACTCTCCTCCTTCATTCTCAAGAGAAGGCTGTCTTTCACTATCCCGGCATTATTGACCAGGATATCAATCCTGCCGAATTTATCGATCGTCTTCTGTACCATCGATTCAACATCTTGAAAATCTGCTACATTGGTTATGGTAACAAGGCATTTCCTTCCGATTTTCTCGATCTCTCTTGCTACCTCACCCGCCTTTTCAGCATTCAGATCCGAGACCACAATGTTTGCTCCGCGGGTGGCCAAAAGGATCGCAACGGCACGACCAATGCCCTGAGCAGATCCGGTTATCAATGCCACCTTGTCTTTTAAATCCATCTAGTAACTACCTCACTCCCTCTTCAGTTCTCTTGAACTCTCTGTAGGCTCTTAATATCCTCTACATTTCGTATCTTTACCTTGTCGCTAATCTTCCTCATCAGTCCCGATAGAACCTTACCAGGCCCGACTTCAATGACCATGTCTATGTCTTCTTTGAGCATTCTCTTCATAGACTGTACCCATCTTACTGGACTGCACACTTGTTGTGTCAAAAGCTCTCGAACCCTCTCTTTGGAGGTATTAACAGAGGCCTCCACATTCGAAATTACAGGGGTTTGAATATCCTTAAAAGAAATCCTCTCCAACTCGGCCGCAAGCCTCTCCATGGCTGGTCGCATAAGACTGCAGTGAAAAGGTGCACTTACATCGAGAACAATCGCTCTCGTTGCCCCTCTTTCTTTTGCCAAATTGATAGCCCCCTGGACCCCCGTGGTCTTTCCAGAGACAACAATTTGATCTGGGCTATTGTAGTTGGCCGGTGAGACCAGATCCCCCCCTTCCGTTACCTCAGCACAGATCTTTTCCACATCCTCTTCTTGCATCCCTATAATAGCTGCCATAGTCCCCATACCCAACGGTACTGCGTCCTGCATAAATTTTCCCCTTTGTCGAACAGTTGTCACGGCATCACAAAAGTCCAAAGATTCAGCCGCAACCAGGGAACTGTATTCTCCTAAACTATGGCCAGCTACAAAGTACGGCTTTATTTCTGTTTCTTGGTTCAAAACCCGGAGTGTAGCGACACTGGTCGTAAGTACAGCAGGTTGAGTATTGATTGTCAATCCGATCTCACCATTGGGATCTTCGAAACAGATCTTCCTCATGTCAAAACCCAAAAAATCACTTGCCTCTTCAAAGGTCTCCCTTGCGACTGCGAAATTGTCATGGAGCTCTTTCCCCATGCCAAGATACTGGGAGCCCTGCCCCGGAAATATGAATGCTGCTTTAACCATGGGCAACTCCTATCCCCTCAGTTCTTTGAACCCCTTAATGAGTTTCGGGACAATCTCAAATATATCCCCAACAATCCCAAAAGTAGCCACATCGAAGATAGGGGCGTCCCTATCTACGTTAATAGCTACAATGACATCGGATGATTGCATTCCGACGAGGTGTTGCACAGCTCCCGATATTCCACAGGCGATATATAACTTGGGGCAAACGGTTTTTCCGGTTTGCCCAATCTGGTGTGAATAAGGTATCCACCCGGCATCAACAGCTGCCCTCGATGCACCTACCGCCCCGTTCAAGGTTTTTGCCAGTTCCTCAATGAGTCCAAAGTTCTTTGGATCTTGGAGGCCTCTACCGCCTGATACAATCACATCGGCCTCTGCTATATTCACGGTTTCAGAAATCTCTTCCACCACGTCAAGAACCTTGGTACGAAGGTTCATACCATGACCATCGAAACTCTGCGCAACAATTTCTCCCTTTCGACTGGGGTCGTACAGGGCCTTCTTCATCACCTTATGACGAACGGTGGCCATTTGAGGACGTGTCTCGGGACAGATGATTGTCGCCATAATATTCCCACCAAAGGCGGGACGGGTTTGCAGTAAGAGCCTCTTTTCGCCGTCTATATCTAAGGCAGTACAATCTGCCGTCAGACCCGTTCCCAATCTAACAGAGACCTTAGGGATGAAGGACCTCCCAATAGCTGTGGCGCCGGAGAGAACGATCTCCGGTTTGTGCCCATCAATCAAATCGGCCAAGACCTTACCGTAGACTTCGTCATTAAAGTCCCCAAGTATCGGGGCATCCACAACATGTACCTTATCAGCACCATAGGGTATCAACTCCATCGCCTGCTTTCCAACATTATCACCCAACAGAACAGCAGAAAGATCGACCCCCAGTTTATCAGCCAGTTTCCTCCCTTCTCCAAGGAGCTCTAATACAACACTAGCTATCTTACCATTTCTCTGTTCAGCAAATATCCACACCCCTTTATAGCTTTTGCTCGCCACACCCGTTTCTTTCAGGTCTGGTATCGAAATAGCCCCAAAATCGCAAACGTCTTCGCAGGCACGACATAGATTACACGTTTCATCAACACAAGCTATGTCGTTTTCAATTCGAATCGCACCAAAAGGACAGGTATCTAGGCAGACTCCACATCCCGTGCATAACTCAGTGTCGACTTTTAGAACCATTGTCTATGTAATTGACCCAATAGCCTGTTGACTTATAGATACTAAATTTCTATATTCACAAATAGTAAAACAAGTCCACATGACCGCAATAAGAAATTCAGGTTGTTCTCCGATTTATCTCACTTGAATCCCTGACCCCTCGAATCCTGATGTTTTAACCAACTCGTTTGCAGATCATTCAGAGATTAGGCTTCAGGATTTTTCACAGCAAATGCCACCTGGAGAATTATGCGTTTATACCACCTTTAAAGCATTCAGCTTGTTGATCAATAAGTCCACCTGATCTTCCACCGAACCTTCCAATATCTCTCTCTTCCCGCTCCTCTCCGGCGTAAAGATCTTTATTACTTGAGTAGCAGATCCCTTGAGTCCGACTTCATCCTCGCTGATCCCTAAATCAAACAGCCCCCAAGTGGGTATGTCAATACTCTTCGCCCTCATTTTCCCCCTCAAAGAGGGCATTCTCGGCTCATTAATTTCCTTCACAACGGTTATCAAGGCTGGGAGGGTCAATTCCACGACGTCATATCCATCATCCATCATCCTCTCTACCGTGATGGTACAATCATTCATTTCCCTTATCTTCCGGACGAAGGCAACAAAGGGAATATCCAGTTCCTCGGCTATCCCCGGTCCGACCTGCGCAGTATCTCCATCAATGGCCTGTTTACCACAAATAATAATATCAAAATTTCCGATCTTCTCAACGCCCTTAGCAAGTGTACGAGACGTAGCCCACGTATCTGCTCCAGCAAAGGCCCGGTCACTTAACAAAATGGCCTCATCAACACCGTAAGATACTGCTTCTCTCAGCGCTTCAACCGCCTGTGGGGGGCCCATACTAATGGCTGTAACATTCCCCCCGAACTTTTCTCTTATCCTTAAGCCCTCCTCAATTGCATACATGTCAAAAGGGTTAATGATACCCTTTGTCCCCTCTCTTATGAGCGTATTTGTATCTTTGTTGATCTTGACCTTCGTTGTTTCTGGAACCTGTTTTATGCTTACAATTACGTTCATCGAAAATTCTCTTATTTACTTTTCTTTCCTCCCAGCATACTCCTTAATCAATTCCTGACCGATTACGTTACGTTGAATCTGGTTAGTTCCTTCATATATCTGAAGAATCTTCGCATCTCGCATCATCTTTTCAACGGGATAATCTCGCATATAACCATATCCGCCTAAAACCTGAACAGCGTCTACCGCAACCTTCATAGCGACATCGCTGGAAAAGACCTTGGCCATTGCTGAAACCTTAGATATATCCTTTGCACCGCTGTCAATAAATCTACAAGCGGAGTATACCAGCGCCCTGGCAGCCTCTGTTTGGGTTGCCATATCAGCCAGAATATGCTGAACAGCCTGAAAGGCGATAATCGGTTTCCCAAATTGCCTCCTTTCTCGAGCATAGTTAACTGCCGTATCCAGGGCTCCTTGACAAAGTCCAATGGCTTGAGCCCCGATCCCGGGTCTTGTTCTGTCGAGAACCCTCATAGCGATAATAAATCCCATCCCTTCTCTTCCAATGAGATTCTCCTTCGGCACCCGGCAGTTTGAGAAGATCAACTCTGTAGTCGCTGACGCCCTGATACCCATCTTCTTCTCTCTCTTGCCAAAAGTGAACCCGGGGGTCCCTTTTTCGACTATAAGGGCACTTGCCCCTCGACTTCCACGAGTCTTATCGGTCATGACTATGACTGTATATATCTCCGCTTCTCCTCCCCCGGTGATCCATTGCTTTGTACCGTTTATAACATACTCACGACCATCCGAAACAGCCGTGGTCTGAATTCCAGAAGCATCACTTCCAGCATTGGCCTCGGTTAAACCAAAAGCGGCCAATCTTTTCCCTCTAGCCATGTCCGGTATATACTTCTTTTTCTGTTCTTCCGAGCCGAATAGAAGTATTGGGTATGCCCCCAATCCACTACCGGCGTAACACACAGAGACACCGATACAGGCCCTGCTTACTTCCTCTACGGCCAAACAGTTCTCAAACGTCCCACCCCCAAGTCCTCCATACTCCTCAGGGTAACACAATCCAAGCAGATCAGAATCCGCCAGAATCTTGATAATCTCCCACGGAAACTCCTCTTTCTCATCGAGTTCAGCTCTGACAGGCATGATCTTTTCGTCCGCGATCTGCCGTGCCAACTCCTTTATCATCTTCTGATTTTCTGTTAGAAAATAATCCATAAATAACTCCCAATTAGTTCACCCTAGAAGACCTTTGAAAAACTGCCAACAGTGTCATTTCGACCGAAGGGAGAAATCTTGAACAGATCAAAACCATTAAGATTTCTCGTCGCTATCGCTCCTCGAAATGACAAAATTCAAAGCTCTAGTCAGAAGGGACTATATGAGGGATAAGAT
>JBDRGH010000304.1:0-6323 GCA_043818015.1 Pseudomonadota bacterium | reverse complement strand
TCGGCTGTACCCGCCACCAAAACGACATCGGTCTGTTTTATCTTGTCTGATCACCTTTGGCCTTTTAACAGCGAAAGTGATTCTTCTAAGCCTTTTTTACAAGGAGGTACCGGTCCGGCTTCAGCCGGGCATATATGGCGGCACCAGGACATGGCGCAACCAATTTCTTTCTATATTCGCTTCCAATAACTTGAAAAAGCTCCACACAGCAGGAACAGAGATGCGCAGTCCGGTCTATGGAATAGGGGATGACTCCATTCTCTTCGCGGATGAAAAAGCGGGGATTGATAAAATTGGAGTGGTTGGCAGTGTGTGAAAGGTAGAGAAAGTCATAATCACTGATATCAGAACCCATCCTTCTGGCCCATCTCAAATAAATACTTTTTTCTTTTTCCTCAACTCGATGCCATTCCTTGGGGACTCGCCTTTTCAGTGCTGAATCCTCTAAAAGGGCCTCTTTATCCTCCAGAGCGGCAAGTCGCGGTGGACGAAAGTCTGATTCCGTTATGGTGGCAGCCTTCTGATCCACGTGATCATTAAGTTCGAATGAACTGACTATTAAGTATAGACCGTTCTTCTCCGAGGTTCGGTACCAACTCCCCTGTCTGCTACATGCGCCGTTCCATATTTCTGGAGCGACGCTTGATATCTTATTAAGCACATCCAAGGGACTGCATACGATCCCCTTGGCAGACCTCAATCTGATGCTGTGGGTAGCGAGTTGGTCTCTCAGAAGGGCCTCTTCCTCTTTGGTTAGCCAGTAGATATGTTTTGTATAGGGGCGATTTCTTTTCAATGAAAGTCCTTTCCTGATTTCAAGAGTTGGGCGCGAGATATAGTTCTGCCCTCTAGTCTTCAAGAATATGCATGAGGTGCCCCAGTTTCTTGCACTTGGTCAACAGGTATTTTCGGTTTTCCGGTCTGGGCTCAATTTCGATAGGAACCTCCTTTTGGTAAGGAAATTGAGGCAACTACCTTTGCCGCTCACTTGACGAAGTTGAGTATTCAGAGCAGGGCAGCCCTTCATCCACTAGCGCCACAAATGGAAAGGAAAATAGCCAATCTCTTCAAAGCATTTTCCGTGCCACTAACCTCGGAGGTCTCGGTCTTTCAAGGGTACATGGCGTCATAGAGTGGCACAAAGGAACTGTTAACGCCGAAAGTGAATTGGGAAAGGGAACGGTTTTTACCGCCGAGCTACCATTGGGATCAGGGTAGAATTAATTGGTCGGAATAGAGTAAACAAAGGCTACAACTGCTGTAGCCAAACGCAACACTACCATAAGGGCTTGATTTCAGTAGATTATTTTTCTTTATTTCGGTTTCACCCTATCTCTTGAGTGAGCGGTTTTGTCTATCTCACCTTTTCCTACTAGGTCCAATCAAACCGCACAAAACAGGCGATCTTTAAAAAAATATAATATTTTCAAGTAGATATATTTCACTCCCGTGTTTTCTCTTTGATGGCATTACGATTGCTCTTAGAGGAATCTTAGAGGAAAACAAACGCGCTTTGTTGGGGGGGGCTTAATGAAACCTCGCCCCCTGGGGCAAGGGAGGAGGTGGTCAATATGAGAAACAAGATGAGCAAAGCCCGAAGGATGAGGATATGACACAAGCACATGTAACCAAGATCTCTTGCGAGATACCGCTAGAGATCCTGGTAAAACGCGCACGAAGCAGTAAGGCGCAGTGAGAGGAGGTTTTGGGATGAAAGAAAAAACAGCCAAAGACCAGAGAAACAAGAAGAAGAGGATCCAGGGCTTTAAGGTCGTTGAGGACGAATGTATCTGGATGAAGGCGGGAGTCATCAACTTCCGGCTCTGTGACAATGTCTATGATTGCTACAATTGTCCGTTTGATCGGGGAATGAGAAAGGCCATGAATCTTGAATCGCCTACCGAAGAAAATGAGGAACAGCCAGAATGGGCTCATTATCTCAGAGCGAGATTTCATGGCGCCTCTCGACCATGCCGCCATGCCTTAACCGGTCGCGTCAACGCCCCGAAGATCTGTACAATGAACTACGAGTGCTACCATTGTTCCTATGACCAGATGCTGGATGAAAGGGATATCGCTCGACCCATTGAGGAGCCCAGCTATAAGATCGTCTCAGGATATGAAATGGCGAACGGCTATTATTATCACATGGGGCACAGTTGGGCTCTCTTTGAACATGGGGGCCGTGTCAGAGTCGGATTCGATGATTTTTTGGTCAAGCTTTTTGGGCCTGCCCAGGCATTGAATCTTCCCCCGCTCGGTGCGACCCTAACACAGAACGAGGTAGGATGGACATTTAGCCGTGACGAGCACAAGGCAGCGGTTCTGTCACCAGTGACAGGAAGTGTGCTTGCAACAAACCATAGGGCCATGGAGCATCCCGAGATCACGAATCATGATCCCTACCAGGCAGGGTGGCTCTTTATATTGGAACCCAATCTTCCGAAGAGGGATCTAAAGGGGCTCTATTTCGAGGTTGAGAGCTACCTGTGGATGGAAGAGGAGAGCCAAAGACTCATGTCTATGATGGGACCTGAGTATGAGCAACTGGCGGCCACAGGCGGTCAGCCCATTAATGATCTCTTTGGTAGTTTTCCGGAGCTCGAATGGAACCGTTTGGCCAAAACGTTTCTCCGGACTGAAGAGGTGTGAAAAAACGATTTTGTCAGGCCTCACCACTCGTCTTTTATCGTTCGCTGGTAGGGAGGGCATCCCGAAGGAAGATGGAGCAGTATCTGCAAAAGTAAACGGGTGTCTTATCGAGGTGGCTGAGATTTCCTGAGAAGTGCATGAGGCACTTCTCATCCATGCAATGGCGGAGATTAAAGAGATGGCCCAATTCATGGAGGGCTACTTTGGCCGCCCTCTCAAGTAAAAGGGACAGCGGTGGAAGGGAATTATCCAAATTTCTCTTTAATCTATAGAGAGAGACAAGTGCGCATTTTCCCCCTTGCTTCGCCTCGCCGCACACGTAAGTGAATATGGGGACGAAGATATCCAGATCGACCACCCCTAAAACTTTCGTATAGTCCTGAAAAAGCTCCGTTTCTATGGTCTTCAGGATAGTCCCGGCATCGTACTGCAACCGCTTTTTGTCATGGGCATATGCGGGATGTTCCAAAGCAGGGAGTATATCCACGTTTAGGTTCAAGAGGCCAAGGATATGGGCTGCTATGCTTTTAGGGGCGATTTCGGGAATCTCTCCAATAGGAACTAACCCTATATGAGTCTTCTTCGAGGTCATAGGGTGAGGTGTTCTACAGATTTGCAGAGCGCGTTCTTAGATTCTGCCGTTTGATCATTTTGTGCAGCGTGACCCGGTTAATGTCCAAGATCTTCGAGGCCTTGGTTACATTCCAGTCACAGTCATCCAAGACTTGCTGGATGTAATTCTTTTCAATTTCCCGCAGCGAGCGCGGTCTTAACGTGGGTTCGGGAGAAGTGCGGAGGAAGGCGAAATCATTTGTTCCAAGCGTTCTCGACTTGGAGAGGACCACAGCCCGTTCAATAGCATTCTCCAATTCCCTCACATTGCCAGGCCAATCATAGCCTTGCAGGAGTTTCAACGCATCTCCCGTGACGTGATCCACCCGCTTGGTGGTTTCTTGGCTGTACTTTTGGAGGAAGTGCTGAACCAGCAGGGGAATGTCCCCCCTCCTTCCCCGTAATGGAGGGACATGGATCATGATGACATTGATGCGATAGAAGAGGTCTTGCCGAAAGCCACCTTCAGCGACCTCTTTTTCTAGATCCTTTCTCGTGGCCGATATCAACCGGAAATCCACATCGATAGACTGCCTGTCGCCGATCCTTACGATTTTCTTCTCCTCCAGAACGCGCAAAAGATCGACCTGCATTTTTGGGCTAACCTCCCCGATTTCATCCAGGAAAAGGGTCCCGCCTGAAACGACTTCAAAAAAACCCTTGCGCAGATGGGTGGCACCGGTAAACGCGCCTTTCTGATGTCCAAACAGTTCACTCTCAAGAAGGGTATCCGGCATCGCACCGGAGTTAATAGCAATGAAGGGTAAAAGAGAGCGCTTGCTCTTTGCATGGACGGCCTTGGCGACCAGCTCTTTTCCGGTGCCTGTTTCCCCAACGATGAGAAGGGAAGAATCGCTTTGTGCAACCTCAGGGATGATATTGAAGACTTCTTGCATTGCAGGGGATTGACCGATAATATTTTCGAAGCGGGTGATTTCGCCCAAGCGCCCTTTTAGATAATTGTACTCTGAGACAAGTCTCTTCTGCTGGGTTACCTTTTCCATGACGAGAGATAGTTGCTCAGGTTTGAAAGGCTTGAGGAGGTAATCAGTCGCCCCCCTTTTCATGGCAGTTATGGCGCTTTCAATGGAGCCGTACGCCGTAATGATGATAACAAATGTATCGGGGTATTCTTCCTTTACCTTCCCCAGAAGCTCGATGCCATCCATACCCGGCATCTTGATGTCAACAAACAGCACCTCAAAAGGATATTTTTCCAGTTTTTCCAGCGCCTCAAAGCCTGATGCAGCTGTCTCTACCTTATGTCCATACTTCTCGAACCAGTGACGGAAGGATTCCCGGACGATCATTTCATCATCCACGATCATGATGCCCATCTTTTCATCCATGAGGTTTCTCCTGTGTATTTCGTCAGGCTTTACGCGATAGGGAAAGTCAACGCAAAGGTAGTTCCTTTCCCCAGCTTGCTGTCTACCCTCACACCCCCTCCATGATTCCTTACGATCCCGTATACGATTGATAATCCCAAACCGGTCCCTTCACCCTCCTTCTTTGTAGTGAAAAAGGGGTCGAAGATGCGGTTCAAGTTCTCCTCAGGGATTCCACAGCCACTGTCCCTGATTTCTATACAGGCATTTTTGTGATCCCTGTCGAGTTCTGACACGATACCCAGTTGTCCACCCTCAGGGATCGCTTCAACGGCATTGAAGATCAAGTTGAGAAAGCACTGCTGTAACTGGTTAAGGTCTCCGTTCACGATCAAGGGATTAGATGAGAGTTTAGTATTCAACTGGATATCCTGTATCTCCATCTTGTGTCGGGTCAATCTAATGACCTGTTCAAGTATTTCGTTCAGATCAACATCTTTATATTCCATGCCTGACTGACGAGAGAAGGAAAGGAGTCCGGAGATGATGTTCCCACACCGCTCTAACTCACTGGAGATGAGCGCAAGGTAACTCTTGAACTTTCCCAGATCTGCCGGGGTGGGGCTGCCTTCTTCCAGGATATCTCTCATGAGATGCCTGAAGGTCAAAAGACCCTGAATAGGGTTGTTGATCTCATGGACGCTACTGGCGACCAACTTTCCCAGAGAGATCATGTGATCTTCTTGAACCAGTTTATTGAGGTCAGACTTAATTGCCTCAACCCGACGCTCCCATCTTGTTGAAAGCTCTTTGGTGATATCTCTCCATATTTCAATGACCCGCTTTATCGCACCATCTTCGTCTTTCAAAGGATAAGTAACCATATCGCAGTAGGTTGCCTGATCATACGCTGTAGGATGCTCGTGGATGACATGCGCAGAATCGCCTGATCTCAAGGTTTCTACGAGGGGACACCCAAACTCGGGTTGTGAACTTGAACATGGGGTACTAAGCCCGTGAGTGACCTCGTAACAGTGGCTGCCAATCACTTCATCCTTGGGTTTGGCAACAGCTTTCAAATACGCCGCATTTGCCTCCACGATTCTGAAATCGGGATTCAACACTACAATCCGCTCATTAGTCTGTCTGATCAGAAAGTCTGAGGCCCCCCTCTCAGTTACTACCTGCTCCTCTGCTGCTTTCAAACTCTGATCGATGGCGAATAGGCCTTCTAGTATCTTCCCAATGTTATGATCCAGAACGCTTATCCCTTTAGGTTTGAGACGTATGAGTTCAAGAAAGACTTCGCGGCTGTTTGTAAGCTCAATGACAATATCAAGGTCCTTAATCTTGAAGATATTCAGGAAGTCATCAGTGGTATAAATGCCCTCCTGCTTAGCCATAAGGATGCCTTCTGCTTCTGGATTTATGTCGCAGACGCCAACAAGATTGATATCCACGTGAGCTAGAGGGGTTTTCCGCAGGTTCTCAAAAAATGACTTCGCCGTTTTACCTGCCCCTACGATCCCTAAATTAAGGGACACCTTCACAGGGCTTGGCCCGTTTTCCACATACTTCTCATTCATGGTGCTCTGCCTGAAACCTTATCCCCCGGTTAATGAGAAAGGTTCACCAAATGGATGCCCACGCTGAAATATTTCCTTGTTTTGGTCAACCATCCTTGTTTATTGGGAAACTGAGTATATTAAGTATATCAAAAACAGACAGGCA
>JBDRGH010000303.1:0-5952 GCA_043818015.1 Pseudomonadota bacterium | reverse complement strand
ACATAGACCTGCCCACCTTTCCGCCTCTCACTGCTTATGTCAAAAACTTTCCCCTCTGTTATGCCTATCGAGTTCTAGGCTCGCGGGTGGGATCTGCTGCTACGCTGTTCCAGTTATTCCCATAGCAGGTGGGCTGACCGGAGTTTAGTCGTCTTCTTGTCAAGATTTTCTAGAAACTTAATTACCACCTATTGATTTTAGCGTCTTAGTGATTATTTTTTCAATTAACAGATGGCGGAGAAATCGGGAAAGAATGAACGGAGTGTTTAGGCAAGGGAAGAGAAAGCCCAGGTGCAAGGGGGTGTAAGGGATAATGGATGTTACTAAATGGAGACCTTTTAGGGAACTGGAGAATTTGAGAGGTGAGATGGATAGAGTATGGGATAGGTTTTTTGGCGAGGGTACTCCTCTGGGCAAAAGGGGAGGGGGATGGGTTCCGCCCATTGATATCTCCGAGACAAAAGACAGCATCGTCATAACCGCGGAATTACCGGGGGTCGATCCACAGGATGTTAGTGTCTCACTCGTAGAAGATACGCTGACGATCAAAGGAGAGAAGAAACAGGAGAAGGAGGAGAAAGAAGAGAACTACTATAGGGTTGAGAGGACCTATGGTTCTTTTTCCAGGTCTTTGAGAGTCCCCGTTTCTGTTAAGAGGGATGGGATCACGGCTCAACACAAGAACGGTGTACTGAGGATATCATTACCAATCGCTGAAGAGGTAAAATCTAAGGAAATTCAGATCAAAGTTGAATAGTCTGACCGCTCTCTTTTTTCCCCCTACCTAAGCGTTATGGTTTAAATGTGTTTCGTTGTCTATAGAGAGTCCCAATTATTTATTATTAAGGGGCAGGGTTTCACAGTGCCCCTTAAGAATTATGGGGTGGATGAGATGAAGGTAAATATTGAAGAGGTTCCTTCTGAAGACGTGGATACCAGGAGAGACGAAGGCCTTGGAGCAGAACGAGAAGATGGGCACGAAGACGAGGTCCTGAAGCTAAAAATGGAGCTTGAGGATAAGGAGAAACTGTACCTGAACCTTCGTGCTGACTTTGATAATCTAAAGAAAAGGATCGAAAGGGATGCACAATTAATAGTTCAGGAGGAAAGAGGCAAATTGATGATTAGAATCCTCGAGGTTTTGGATAACTTCGAAAGGGCCATAGAGGCGGCGGAAAACTATAGACATGATCCGTTCTCTGATGGTATAATCGCAATTTACAGACAACTAGTTACGGTCTTAAGAGAGTATGGAGTTGAATATATAGAGTCTTTGGGGCACGAGTTTGACCCTAACCTGCATGAGGCTGTCGCAGTTGTTAGAGGTAATGATTATAAGAAGAATACGGTTGTAGATGAGGTGCAAAGGGGGTACATGATGGGGGATAAGCTTCTTCGTCCATCGAAGGTTCGGGTAACCGTGTGAAAAGCTTTGAAAAATATCCCCTTTCGCGTCAAAAGTGTTTTCTCGACACGTGCAAACTCATTTCGTGGAAGGTTGAACGGGAACTATTAACCATTCGGGGCGGCCCTTCGGAGACGTGGCTTTGTAGATTCTCTCTCACGGATACTTCTGGACCTTGGAGTTCTCCTTGAACGGTCGAGATACTGCATAAGAGTAGACTTTGGATAAGGACGGAAAGATATGGCGGTAAAATATAGAGACTATTATGAGATCCTGGGCCTGAAGAGGGATGCCTCGGAGAAAGAGATAAAATCTACCTATAGAAAGCTGGCCCGAAAGTACCATCCCGATGTCAACCCTGACAAGAAGGAAGCAGAAGAGAAATTCAAAGAGATAAACGAGGCTTATGAGGTTCTAGGAGATCCTGAAAAGAAGGTCAAATATGATCAACTGGGAGCCAATTGGCAGGCGGGTGCCGAATTTACACCACCTCCGGGATGGGAAGGTGTCCATGTAAGAATGGGTGATTTCGGAGACTTTTCAGGTATGGGGGGTCTTGGTGGTTTCAGCGATTTCTTCTCCTCTCTTTTCGAACAGGGGCCGCGAGGTGGCTTTTCACAAAGAACATCTCGAAGGCGCCGTCAAGCCAGGGGAGCTGATATCGACGCCGAACTGAAGATTTCGCTGGAAGAGGCGTATAATGGAGGGCGGCGCAGCGTCACTCTTCAGAAAAGTGAGATATGCTCCACTTGTAAAGGAACGACTATAGTAGATAAAAAAAGTTGCAGCACTTGCCATGGTATGGGAATGATACCAAAACCAAGGCGACTGGATATCAAAATACCTCCTGGTGTCAAAGACGGCTCCAGAATCAGGTTGGCTGAACAGGGGGAAGAAGGAATTGGCGGCGGTCCTCCGGGGAACCTGTACCTCCATATTACGTTGGAACCCCACCGTCATTTTACCGTGCTTGACGATGACATCCAGATCGAACTGCCCTTAATGCCCTGGGAAGCTATAATGGGTACAGAAGTAGAAGTATCTACTTTGAAAGGATATGTTAAGATGAAGATCCCTCCAGACACCCAAGCAGGCCAGCGTCTAAGGTTGAAAGGTTTAGGGTTGTCCAAAAAGGGTGGAGGGCGAGGGGATCAGTACGTCAAGATAAAGATAGTTGTGCCAAAGGCAGTCAGTGAAAAGGAAAGGGGCCTGTATGGAGAGTTGGCCCAACTATATGATAGTGAGGCGAGCGGTGCGGCCTTCGGAGGTGTTAGGAGATAGGTGGTGGATAGGCGATACAAGAGTGATCAATCCGTAGCGATAGAAATTGTAGGGGAGAGGCTCTGTAGAATTGAAGAGATGGCCGAGCGCGCGCGTATATCCCCGTCCTCCGTCCGTCGTTACGTGAAATTGGGTTTAATCACTCCTGTTACGAGAGAAAAGGGTTGTTATTTGTTACGAGAAGCGACCCTTTTTCGCCTGGCAAAGATCCGGAGGTTGAGAGAGGATTTGGGTATCAACCTATCCGGTATCGGAGTAATTCTCGATCTTCTAGACCGCATAGAAGATTTGGATCGACAGTTATCGGAGTTGAAGCTTAAGTTGTAATTGCTTATGGTTACTGACCGAGGAGGTGATTCTGGATGGATTCCGCAAGGCTTACGGAGAAAACAAGGGAAGCAATAAATAATGCCCAGAGCTTGGCAATAAAATATAACAATCAGCAAGTGGACAGTGAACACCTTTTTTTAGCCCTATTGGATCAAGCGGACGGTTTGGTTCCCCAAGTCTTTGATAAGATGGGGGCGCCTGTCCGGGATATCCGTCAGAAACTCCTTGCTCACATAGAGAGCCTTCCCAAAGTTACCGGTTCTGGTGCTGCTGCAGGCCAGGTCTATATTACTACCAGGCTTAACCGGGTACTGGTGGAAGGGGAAGAGGAAGCAAAGAGACTCAAAGATGAATATGTCAGTGTAGAGCACGTGGTCCTTGGCATATTGAATGATGAGAAAGACTCCATAACTATGCTCTTGAAGGGTTATGGGATTACGAAAGATACGTTCTTAAGGGCTTTAATTGAGGTAAGAGGGAGACAACGGGTTACCTCACAGACCCCTGAGGACACCTATCAGGCTTTAGAAAGATATGGGAGGGATCTAACCAGGGAAGCTGAGCGGGGTAAGCTCGACCCGGTAATCGGGAGAGACGAGGAAATCAGAAGGGTGATTCAGGTATTGTCCAGGCGGACAAAGAACAATCCCGTCTTAATTGGAGAGCCCGGTGTGGGAAAGACCGCCATAGTAGAGGGTTTAGCCCAGCGGGTCGTAAAGGGAGATGTTCCTGAGGGGCTGAAAGAAAAAAGGGTTGTTGCTTTAGATATGGGGGCTTTGATAGCCGGTGCAAAATATCGAGGAGAGTTTGAAGAAAGGCTCAAGGCGGTATTGAAAGAGATTCAGGAATCGGATGGGAAGTATATGCTTTTCATAGATGAGCTCCATACAGTTGTTGGAGCTGGAGCTGCTGAAGGGGCGATGGATGCCAGTAACATATTAAAACCGATGCTGGCAAGAGGCGAGTTGCACTGCATTGGTGCGACGACCTTAAACGAATACAGGAAGCACGTAGAAAAGGATGCTGCACTGGAGAGGAGATTTCAACCGGTGTTGGTAGACCAGCCCAACGTGGAGGAGACCATATCGATACTGAGAGGCTTAAAGGAGCGATACGAGGTTCATCATGGGGTACGCATCAAGGACTCTGCCCTGGTTTCAGCGGCTGTATTGAGTAACAGGTACATATCTGACCGGTTTTTACCTGACAAGGCTATAGACTTGATTGACGAAAGTGCCGCAAGGCTTCGGACAGAGATTGACAGTATGCCCTCCGAACTCGACGAGATAATGAGGAAAATAATGCAACTGGAGATTGAGAGGGAGGCATTGAAGAAAGAAAAAGACAAGGCCTCTTCGGAGAGGTTGGCAAAGTTGCAGGAAGACCTGGTAGGGCTTAAGTCTGAGGCTGATTCAATGAAGGCAAGGTGGCAGATAGAAAAGGAAGGTATTCAGAAGGTCAGAGAGCTGAAGGAAGAGATTGAGAAGATAAAGGTCCAGATTGAACAGGCAGAGAGGAATTACGATTTAAACAGGGCGGCGGAGTTGAAGTATGGAACACTTATTGATCTGGAGGCTAAATTAAAGGCAGAAGAGGAAAGGTATCAGGAAGGTGATGGCAAGCCGAAAAGGCTCTTAAAGGAAGAGGTGGATGAAGATGACGTAGCTGAAGTAGTGAGCAGGTGGACCGGTATACCCGTGAGCAGGCTTCTGGAGGGAGAGATTGAAAAGCTCTTGAGGTTAGAGGAACACCTCCATAGAAGGGTAGTAGGTCAGGATGAGGCAGTAAAGGCGGTGGCCGATGCGGTAGTCCGTTCTCGTTCCGGGATAAAAGATCTTCAGAGACCCGTAGGGAGCTTTATCTTCATGGGGCCATCGGGCGTGGGAAAGACAGAATTGGCAAGGACGCTCGCTGATTTCCTCTTTGACGATGAACAGGCCATGGTGCGTATAGATATGTCAGAATATATGGAAAGACACACAGTGGCCCGGCTTATTGGTGCTCCGCCAGGGTATGTTGGGTATGAAGAAGGGGGACAACTTACAGAGGCGGTGAGGAGGAAACCCTACTCGGTAGTTCTCTTTGATGAGATAGAGAAGGCGCATCATGAGGTCTTCAACGTTTTACTCCAAATCCTGGATGACGGGCGTCTGACCGATTCCCATGGGCGGACAGTGGATTTCAAGAATACCATAGTGATAATGACTTCAAATATCGGTAGTCACTATATCCTTGATTATCGTGAAACCGATGAGGCGAGTTACGAGAAGATGAAGGGTCAGGTCTTGGAGGCATTAAGGCAGCATTTCAGGCCCGAGTTTTTGAACCGGGTTGACGAAACAGTTGTGTTCCATGCCCTTACCCCTTCTCAACTGAAAGAGATTGCAGATATACAGCTGGGGCACCTGGAGAAGCGGCTTGCGGAAAAAAGGATGGTTTTAAGGTTAACGGATGATGCCAAGGATTACCTGGCCAGAATTGGATATGACCCGACATACGGAGCTCGTCCCTTAAAGAGAGCTATCCAGGCACATGTGGAAACCCCTATCGCCAAACTGATAATAAAGGGTGATATTAAAGAGGGAGAAGAGATAGTAGGCGATTATGATGGAGTTGAGTTGAAGTTTACGGGGATCAGGGGCTTCAATCAGACTGCCACAGGAACGAATAACGAATAGGAGGATAGCCGGGCATTCTCGTGCCGGGCTGTTTCGTTTATACCAAGAAAGGTCGAGGCAGGAGTTTCGCGCGTTTCTGGCGAAGTATTTTCGGAACACCATGATTTCATTAGTAATCTGGCATTATTTGAGTGAACCCCTTTATCCCCTTTGGTCACTGGTTCCCAGCCTGTTGCCCAAATCCCTTTTCGCTTTGTCCAAAGCTTTTTTTTGGATCTGTCTAATGGCGGATTGACTATGAGACCTGGTTTGCTATGA
>JBDRGH010000302.1:0-2196 GCA_043818015.1 Pseudomonadota bacterium | reverse complement strand
CTTGTTACCATCATGAGTATCGTCATGATGGGACAGGATCATTATAAGGAAAAGAAACCAAATTTTCGCTCAATTGGGGTTGGACCGATAAATAAGTAGATATTTAAAAACCAAATTCAAATTCAAGATGTTATCCACACTGTGGACTTCTTCCTGAATTTTTTACTTCCCAAAAATTCAAGAAAAGTGTATATTACAAACCGCAATCGAAGATCCATCACCCCGACGGCGCCTGGAAAGGATCCTATGAAAAAAGAAACATTTAAACCAATCTTTCTTTTTTTGTTAACGATTGTCCTATTTATTTTTATGATACGCTGCGCACATACACCATGGGTGGTCGGAAAGTGGCAAGAAATTGGAAAGACGGCAACATTAGAATTCTCGAAAGATGGCTCATTCAAAGCTGTGGATAATCAAGGCATGGCTGTAGGTGGAAAATGTATGCTTCTTGAGAATGGTAATATAAGGTTTGAGATCGCTCACCAAGGATCTCCTCCAGAGATTGTGATAGGAAAACTTTCTGTGCGAGAAGATGAGCTGACCATTTCTTTTAAACATGGCCATGAAGTGGAGAGATATAGAAGGGTAAGGTGATAAAGAAAATGTCTAACCAGCGGATGCCTGCACCTTTATTTTTATTGAATACGAATCAGTTAACCACCATACCTCCCGCTGGTTATCCGCATCGTTAGCGTGAACCGAATGATTAAAAGGATTTCCTCATCTATTCTTGGTTTAATCCTGATGATTTCTCTGTCCGGTACCGTGGCGTTATCTCAAGACATCGTGATCGTTTCATTGAAAGCGGGGGAGTGCTCGCTCGCCGTTGAATCAAACGATAAGTGGCATACATTAAGGTTGCGCGCTCACCATCCGAAATATAAGGGCTGTTATATCACAAGGGACGAAATGGTGTTAGCACTGGAAGAAGCATTTTTAAAAACGGATTCACCGAAGCTCGAAGAAACTTATTCCTCGTTATTTATTGGCAGGTTGATCGACTACCCGTGGTTGTCGCAGTATCTGGCAACAACCGCCTACCGTGACCGCGGATGGGATTCGAAGAGAGGAAAACCCTCAGCAATAGACATCAATAAATACGTGTCTCAACTGCTCTTTAGCAAGGAGTTGATCACACAGATCGAAGGGCCTTTTACAAAAGGCGGTTACAGAATCGTAAGCGTGACTGTTGAAAAAGTCCTCGTGGGAGGCTTTCGCGAGGTGCCCCTCTTTCAAGGGAAAATGTTTACAGGAAAAGTGCCTTATGATGCACAGGCCTGGCTCAGGCTTGAGAAGAACTGAAATCTCGCCTGCCTGATCGAGTCGGACGGTTTGGGTCAATAGGCTCTCAACTGGATATCAGCGAAAGAAACTCTGCCGATGGGCTCCTGCTCTCAAATCAAGTCGACATGAGGGACTCTGAGTTTGCCCGGAGTTTTATCGTCACGTCGAAAGATCCCCCCTCGGCCAAAAAAACCGTTAACGAATCCTTGCAGGCCGTCCTCCTCGAGTCCACGAGGGGGTCTCTCGACTACATTGAGATCAACATAGGGCCGGGTGGGGGCGTGATTATCGCCTGGACCTATAGGCCATCCGAGGAGTGGCTTGCCCTCGTGTACCTCGCACACCGGATCGAATCAGCATTCGAATGACTTTACCAGTCCTGAAAGGCGGTGGTCCGGGCTGAAGGGAAAATCAGGATGATTCGCTGTTCGCAATGCGGAAGAGAGCTTGACCATCAAAACGGCTATTGAGTTTCCAGAATCCGATATGCGGGAGTTAATGACCCCTTCCTGAAGTCTTTGACTGACAGATTTCGACCATGATGCAAGATTTCATTTCGTATTCGTTATCTGCGATACGGGCCTAAAACCTTCCTTTATATCTTGTGGTTACTTTTTGCCTTGACACGCAACTCCGTTTTTCTCTATATTTACATCACTCAAAAGCGAGTTCTTATCAAACATAGGTCTTTCTAGAGGATAACTCATGAAACGGAATGAACTCGGCCACACCGGTCTCTACGTCAGCGAGCTCTCTATTGGAACCCTTATCTTATCCAGACTTCAGGCCGGGGTAACTATCGAAGAGGGTGCCCGGGTAATCAAGAAAGCTCTCAAGCTGGGGATCAATCTCATCGATTCGGGAACCACCTATGAGACCCAGGAACATGTCCGCGAAGGTCTGAGGGGC
>JBDRGH010000301.1:0-15029 GCA_043818015.1 Pseudomonadota bacterium | reverse complement strand
GGATTCTGACTTCTGTCTCCTGACTCCTGACTCCTGACTCCTGACTCCTGTCTCCTGACTTCTGGATTCTGACTTCTGTCTCCTGACTCCTGACCTTTAACCCTACACTAATCCATATTCCTTCGCCAGTTCCCTGAAACCCTCGAGAGATTTTTCGATGACCCTCTTCTCTACGCAATAACATATCCGAAAATAGCCGGGAGTCCCAAAACCGGTTCCCGGAACAATGAGAATGTTCCTCTCCTGAGCCGCTCTGACAAAGGCTATGTCATCCTCTATAGGGGAGCGCGGGAAGAGGTAGAACGCTCCCTGAGGCTTGACCATCTGATAGCCCATCTCAGTCAGATTTTTATATAACAAGTCTCTTTTCTCCTGGTAATCACGGAGGTCAACACAAACCCTCTGTAGTTTAGCCACCGTCCTCTGCATCAGCGCAGGGGCGTTTACAAAACCGAGGACTCTATTGCAGAATATAAGACCGTTCATAAGCTCCTGAAGGTCAGCCGCGCGTGGGCTGACAGCTACATAGCCAATTCTTTCTCCAGGGATCGAAAGATCCTTTGAATGAGAGGTAACCACGATACTGTTATCTATTAACTTGAATATATTTGGAGGTTCCAGACCATCGTAGACGAGCTTCTTGTATGGCTCATCGGAGACAGCATATATGACAGTATCCAGTTCCTTCTCCTTTTTCTTAAGGAGCCCCGCCAGTCCTTCCAAAGATTTTGAACTGTACACCACCCCTGTGGGGTTGTTGGGAGAGTTTATAATAACGGCCCTGGTTTTATGAGTGATTGCCGAGTCTAGTGCCCCTAGATCGATGTCAAATTTTTCCCCGGTTGGAACTTCCCGGCAAACCCCGCCATGGTTGTCTATATAGAACCTATACTCGACGAAAAATGGAGTCAGTACGATAGCCTCATCCCCTGGATCAAGAAGGGCCTTTAAAACTACGTTAAGGCCACCACCTGCACCACATGTCATGACGATATTATCCCATTTAAAATCGATACCTGAATCTTCCGCTAAGACTTTAGCTACAGCCCCTCTTGTCTCTACAAAGCCCGCATTAGGCATGTAACGGTGCAACCCGGGGGTTGGATCAGCTACCACGGTTCTCAGCTCGTTCAAAAACTCGTCTGGAGGCTCTCCAAAGGGATTTCCTAGAGAAAGGTCATAGACATTTTCTGGACCAAACTTTGCCTTTAGCCGGTCACCTTCTTCAAACATCTTTCTTATCCAAGAACCCCTGTCCAAGCCAGTCTTGATCCTATTCGAGATCGGCATCTTCCGCTCCTTCCATGCTAATTCAAGGGTTTAATCCTCGTCCGCAACCTTATAAACTGTATCACCATCTCTGACTCTATTCTGAACTTTGATCCCAACCAACTGCCCTGTCTCTGCCTTTTCTACTGGCACATTGTCGATTTGCATTGACTTGACCTCTTCCTGAAAATCGGTGGTATGCCCTTTAATGAGTATTGTGTCTCCGATATTGAGCGTACCTTCGGTTACCTTTATAGCGGCCACGCTAGGTTTTGCAAAAAATTTAACTACCTCACCTATCTTCTTTTCTGCCATGCTAATTGCCTCCTTTCAAGTTGGTTAGCTGTCAGTCGCCGGATTTTCATCCGTATAAGCCCATCAAACAGCCTCGACTGGAATTGAATATAATGACTCGTCACGCATAATTCTGTGGCAAACTTTCTCCAATCTATCTCAACCGTGAGATCATCCCTTTCTTCTAACGTTTCTGGTGCAAAAGAAGCCCGAAGGGTTTGGATATATTCATCAGATCTGAGACACATAGATCTCATATTCGTCGAATTCCAATTCAACAAGCATGCCTGGTGTCGTAATTCCAGCCGCCTGAAGAAAGTTCAGAAATCTCTCTGTGCAGGCCGGCTCTCCTAATCTTCTACGAGCACTGCCAATATAAAAATCACCATTTTCATGCCGGTGGAAAGACACCTCACACCTAAGATCCCCACTTATAATCGTAGCGCCTCTCCCCTCTGGCGTTATAAGATGTGTTATGCGATATGTATCAAGTGATAGATTTTCAGTATCTCGCTTGCTAACTGCTGAAATTACTCTGCGATGATTCTTTTGGGGGGCAATAATTCTCCCTCTCATAACCACTAAACCTCCATTGACATAATTACCATTTCTCTAAAAAAACAGAGTTGTGTTTCTTTAACAGTTCCTTATTTACCTGCCTGCAATGAGCGTATAAGTGGTTCATAACCGAACCATTTCGTTTATCCCACCTTTAGATGAAGTGGCGGTTTTGTTCACTAAGATTTCTCGCGGTGCCTGCCCTGACCGAACAGGCAGATTTCTCGCTACGCTCGAAATGACAAGTAGCGAAGGGCTCGAAATGACAGTATTGCATATGTATTTATGAAACGATGAACTGGCAACCGAGAACCGACACTATCCCTTTAAGAGTCCTTATATAACCCATGTAGTTTAATGTATTCGAGTACCTCGTCGGGAATGAGATACTGCACTGACCTATTTTCTTTGATCCTCTTCCTGATAATACTTGAAGAAATATCAAGGTGGGTAATGTGCCTGAAGTATAAGGATGAATTCGAGATATGAACAAATCTATCTTCCGGACGCACATAGCGAAAATCACGCACAACTTCCGGAGGAAGAACGTCTTCCAGATTTATTTCGTTATAGCGTGGTCGAGTCATGATCACAAAATTACAACTGGAGAAGAGATCTATATAGTCCTTCCATGTGGTTATATCACGAAAAGCATCAATCCCCATGATGAAAAACGAATTCAGACCCCAACCATGTATCCTCGTTATGTGATCAACTGTCTCAATGGAGTAAGATTTGCCCGATCTCTTTATTTCGATGTCGGAGGCAGAAAAGCTTCGATTCCCCTTGATGGCCAGATTGACCATCTCTATCCGATGAAGCGGGGATACGATTTTCTTGGCTTCTTTATGGGGAGGGATTGCCGAAGGGATAAAGATAACCTGCTGAAGCTCAAAGGATTCTCGAATTTCTTCAGCAGCCCTCAGGTGTCCCAGATGTATCGGATTGAATGTCCCCCCGAAAAGGCCGACCCGCACATAACCCTCCCTTTTAAGATCGTATCTGTCCACTGCCATATACAATAAACTTGCACGTAGTGAGCTCCTCCAAACCCATGGGACCAAAGGCATGGAGTTTAGTCGTACTTATCCCGATCTCTGCTCCCAGACCCAACTGATTCCCGTCGTTGAATCTTGTCGAGGCATTAACCAGTACCACGGATGAATTAACTTCGTTTAGAAACCTCCGAGAATTCTCGTAGTTGGATGTAATGATGGCCTCCGTGTGTAACGATCCATACTTGTTGATGTGGTTAATTGCCTCATCTAGATTACCTACTATTTTGATAGAGAGGATCAGATCGAGATATTCTTCGTACCAGTCTTCCTCCTTTGCCTCCTTAACATGCGGAACAATTTGCAGGACCTCGGAACAGCCTCGAATTTCCACTCCCCTGTCTTCTAACTTTTGAATCGCAGGCGGAAGAAAATCGGAGGCGATGCCTCTATGCACCAGAAGGGTCTCCAGGGCATTGCACACACCCGGTCGCTGAACTTTTGCATTCATAATTATATTTTCGGCCATGTCAAAATCGGCATCTTCATCCACAAAGATGTGACATACTCCCTTGTAATGTTTGATAACAGGTATTCTGGAGTTTTGTACGACGAATCTGATCAGTTCTTCACCGCCTCTGGGGATTATCACATCGATATAATCTTCCAGTTTTAACATCTCACTTATTGCGGCTCTGTCCGTAATCGGGATGATTTGAATTGCCTCCTTTGAGATATTCTCTCTCTCTAAAACATCCTGTAATATAGTGGTAATAGCTATATTGGAGTTGATGGCCTCTGATCCGCCACGAAGGATCAAGGCATTGCCGGACTTAAGGCACAATCCTGCTGCATCAGCCGTAACGTTTGGACGAGACTCATAAATTATCCCTATTACGCCGAGAGGAATTCGAACTTTCCCCACCAGGAGGTTGTTTGGTCTCCTCCACATTTTAGGTACCTCACCCACGGGATCGGGAAGCAGTGTCACCTCCCTGAGCCCATCTGCCATTGCCTGTATAGTAGAATCGCTGAGCGTCAATCGATCCATAAAAGCATCTGATAGGCCTTTTCCCTTGGCCGCCTCTAGATCCTTTTGATTCTCACTCTTCAAGAACTCTGCCCGCTTTAGGAGCTCATCACTCATCTTTATCAACGCCTCATTCTTTGCCTGAGACGAGAGGTTACACAGGGTCCTGGACACTGCTTTAGCATCCATGGCTATCTTCAGGATTTGATTTTCAATAGACATTTTACACTCCTTCAGGTTTACTGTCGGCGCCGCCCAGATAACTCCTCAAACTACCATGTCGACGAGATCTCATCTTGGAAGAAATTACGATGATTGATGGCAATCCCCCGTTTCACGCATCCATTTCGTTAACTTGGCGTTATTTAAAGCCAGAGGCGTGAAACGATCCAACAATACTTGACTTCGACCATTGTGAGGTAGAGGCCGAGGGCTGAGTCTTGAAACTAGAACACCACGAGGTCATCCCGGTGGATTATCTCATCATAGTACTTATACCCGAGTTTATCCTCTATCTCCCCGGTTTGGACCCCTTTAATCTTGCTTATTTCCGAAGAGCTGTAATTTGTCAACCCCCTGGCAAACTGCAACCCATCAGAGTTCGCGAGGCTCACCGAATCACCTATCTCAAATCTCCCCTTCACATCCAAGACTCCTGAAGGGAGAAGGCTGCGACCTTTATGAACAATGGCTTTTTCGGCTCCCCCATCCACAACGATCTCCCCCTTTGATTTTAGGGTAAATGCGATCCATTGCTTACGGCTGGTCATTCTACTCTCTTTGGGCAAAAAAAGAGTGCCGACGTCTTCCCCGCTTATGCATCTACTTATAATACTGTTCACTTTACCGTTGGCCACTATAGTTGGGAGCCCAAACATAGCGGCTTTCTTGGCAGCTTGAACTTTGGTAATCATTCCACCGACGCTCGTAGTACTCTTAGTATCACCTGCGATCTTTTCTATTTCACCGTTGATTTCTTTAACAACGGAGATCAGCTTGGCATCCTCTTTCCGCCAGGGGTCTTTATCGTAGAGTCCATTAATATCGGTGAGAATGAGAAGCAGGTCAGCACCTACGAGGCTTGTCGTAAGAGCAGAGAGATTGTCGTTATCCCCGAATTTTATTTCCTCCACAGCTACGGAATCATTTTCATTTATGACAGGAATAATTCCATAATTTACCAGGGTTGAAAGAGTATTCCGGGCGTTCAGGTATCTATGACGGTTGCTCAGATCCTCATGGGTGAGCAGTACTTGGGCGACCTTTTGATCATACTCACCAAAGGATTTTTCATAGTTCCACATCAGGGTAGATTGCCCTACTGCCGCGATTGCCTGTTTGAGTGGGATGTCCTTTGGTTTACTGGTAAGTCCCATTTTCTGCATCCCAGCAGCAATAGCACCCGAAGAAACGATGATTGGATGATAACCGTTCTTTTTTAGATCAGATATCTCTTTGGCCAGCCCTTTGAATATCCTTGAGTCTAATCCACCAGTGTCAGAGGTTAGGACACCACTCCCTATCTTTATTACTATCGTCTTAACGTTCTTGAGGGTATCCTTTCTAGGATATTTGGTGGTCATCTCCTACCTTTCTTAAGCTCCTTTTACTTCCAGAAGCTTGATCGCAATGTGCTCAATCAAAGGTATAAGTCCGCTGCCGGTTATGGCGGATATCGGGAAGATTTCTATGCCAATTTTCTCGAATTGTTCTTTCACCGTGGGGAACTTCTCCCTGGAATGCGAGAGGTCCATCTTATTTACAACTGTTATCTGGGGTTTCTTAACTAGGGATGGGCTATAGAGGGCCAGTTCATTATTAATGGTATTGAAATCGTCAAGTGGATCCCGATGGTTGGCTTCTGAAATATCGATGAGGTGAACGAGAAGCGTGGTTCTCTCAATATGCCTCAGAAATCTGGTACCCAGTCCGGTTCCGAGGTTTGCACCTTTTATCAGTCCTGGGATATCTGCTACCACAAAACTTTTATAATCGGCACACCGTACAACGCCAAGAGTCGGGGTGAGGGTAGTAAATGGGTAGTCAGCAACTTTTGGCTTTGCTGCTGAAATCTTCGATATCAACGTTGATTTGCCAGTGTTGGGCAGACCAATTATACCCACATCTGCTAGCAACTTAAGCTCGAGTTTTAACCACCTTCCAGAACCTTCCTCACCCTCTTCAGCATAACGTGGAACCCGATTGGTAGATTTAGCAAATCTTGCGTTTCCCCTTCCCCCTTTTCCTCCCTTTGCTACTGCTACTCTTTCTCCTTCAAAGGTGAGATCTTTTATCACGGTATCATCTTCGTCTCTAACCAGAGTACCGACAGGAACAGGAATTACTAGATGAGGGGCATTCCTGCCATGCTGATCTTTTCCCTTTCCGTGCCCTCCTCGCTTTGCTGCGTAATATTGCTGGTACCGGAGGTCCAAGAGCGTTGAAAGTTGGCCAGAGGCTTCTAATATAACATCTCCACCTTCGCCGCCATCTCCTCCGTTGGGCCCCCCTCTCGGAACGAATTTCTCACGCCTAAAACTTACACAGCCCCTCCCTCCGTCACCGGATTTAACAAATATCCTTACTTCATCAATAAACTTCACAGTCTTCGAGATACCTAATCAGTTTGCATAGACACTTACCCTCTTCCTCTTCTTTCCCAGCCTTTCGAATTTTACCAAACCAGCTATCTTTGAAAATAGGGTGTGATCCTTCCCGATCCCGACGTTCGTGCCAGGATGGATCTTGGTACCTCTTTGACGGACTAAAATACTGCCAGCACTGACCTCTTGACCACCGAATCTCTTAACACCCAACCTCCGACCGGCACTATCCCTGCCGTTGGTAGAACTGCCACCCGATTTTTTATGTGCCATAATGAGCCTCCTCCATATCCAACCTACAGCCTTATTTCTTTTATCCTCAAGTTAGTGTAAACTTGACGATGCCCATACTTCTTACGATACCCCTTCCTTCTCTTTGACTTAAAGACAACGATTTTTTTTGCCTTCCCATGTTTAACTATCTGTCCTACAACACAGGCATCGCTAAGGACAGGGGTTCCGATATCTATCTTATCCCCATCAGCAACCATGAGAACATCCTTCAATTCAACCTGATCGCCTATCTCTCCATCTAACCTTTCGACCCGTAAGAGGTCTCCTTCGGAAATCTTATACTGTTTCCCCCCGGTCTTTACAACCGCGTACATCGTGATACACCTCCCATTGCCCCTTGAACGTCTCGAAGTCCCATCTCGAAATGCTTTGAAAAACTAAAGAAATTTGTCTCTTTCGTTACTTACCAGAGGTAGTCACGATAAAGTATTTTTGATTGCCTGTCAAGAGATAAATGTCTATCCGCTAACCTCAAATTGTTCTTGATGAAAATCATCCCTAACGTTCACAACAATTCTCTTGTTATATTTTCTTTCGAGTTCGTCTATCTCCGCTCTTTCTTCTTCCAATAGCAGGTTTGCAATCTTGGGATTGACAAAAACAGAAACGGTGGTTCCTGGAATCTCTCTTATCTCCCGTTTGATCTCCCGAAGAGCTTCGTTCAACACAGTGGTCTTGGATTTGATAAATCCCTTACCCTCACAATAATGACAGGGTTCGCATAGAACACCACTGAGATTATCTCTCGTTCTCTTCCGGGTCATTTCTGCGAGGCCGAGTTCGGATATCTTGAGGATATTGGTTCTTGCCTTATCTTTCTTAAGGGATTTCTTTAACGACTGAAAGACCTTTTCTTTACTGCTCTCCTTCTTCATATCTATAAAATCAATGATAATGATTCCCCCGATATTTCTAAGTCGCAGCTGGTAGGCAATCTCTTTAACTGCCTCTAGATTTGTTTTTAGGATAGTGTCTTCAGGGTTTCTACTCCCCACATATTTTCCCGTGTTCACGTCGATAGCTACCAGAGCTTCAGTTTCTTGAATCACTATGTAGCCTCCAGACTTCAGCCATACCTTTTCTCCTAAGGCTCTTCCAATCTCAACCTCTATTCCGTATGCATCGAAGATTGGTTCATCCTTCTCATAGAGTTCTATAGAGTATTTTAAGTGAGGCATGAATGTTTCAACGAATTCGAGTATCTTCCTGTATTCCTCTTCAGAATCTACAACCAGTCTGTCGACATCCTCGGTAAACAGATCCCGGATTATTCTCATAGTCATGTCCAAGTCAGGGTGGATAATGCTGCACACAGGAGTATTGTCCTTCTTCTCTTGGATGTTTTGCCAGAGCTTAAGGAGAAAATCCATGTCAGTCTGTAAATCCCTCTCGCTCTTTCCTTCGCTAGCAGTCCGCACAATGAACCCATACTCTTCTAGTTTGATTTTCTGCACAATCTCCCTTAACCGTTTTCTCTCCTTTTCGTTTTCAATCCGACGGGATACCCCTACATGATTGACAGTCGGCATGAGGACTAGGTGGCGACCTGGAAGAGATATGTGAGATGAAACTCGGGCTCCTTTGGAACCAATAGGTTCTTTAGTGACCTGTACCAGTATTTCCTGACCTTCATAGAGCATGTCTTCGATTTGAGGAAGCCGGTTAGCAATGCTGGAAAAATCATTTTGCAGCTCAACACCTAATTCATCATCTTTCATCGTGTCGTTGTACAGCATTTCTTCAAATTCGTTCAAATCATAACAGACATCCGAAACATACAGGAAGGCAGCTTTCTCCAAACCTATGTGTATAAAGGCGGCCTGCATTCCAGGAAGGACCCTAACTACTTTGCCCTTATAGGTATTTCCAGTAATGCCTCTCTCTGTTTGGTGTTCAATATATAGCTCCGCCAAGGCCCCATTCTCTAAAAGGGCAACCCTGGTTTCCTGTTGACTGGCGTTTATTATTATCTCTGTTGACATTTCAAAATATCTTCCAAACCTGCTTCTATTCTCAAAATCCTCAGGAGTTTTGCTTCCTCGTTTCTTATGCCTAGAATGTGTCTCGCTACCTCAAAGGGTTTCAGATCGCTAGCCATTCCACGTTTCAGACTTATCTCCAGCGAAAGGTTGTCTCGCACCTTGAGATCATCCACCATGTGGCGAAGATTAACGTTTTTTGTCCCCCGCTTTTTTCGCTGAAAGACAAAGAGGTTTTCTTTACTCAAAAAGGAAGTAACAGCTTCCTTTAAACTACCGACCTTCAGAAAGGAGGTCTCTGTTTGTTTATCGGCAGAGACTAAATAGTTTAATTTTCTTATTTTATCAGATATAAGGCTGGACTTCAAGGGAATTTCCCAACCATTTAGTATCCGCAATCCTTTGGGGAGCTGATTGTTGAGATTGTCTACAACTTCATCGGGTTTCCTGTTCCCTTCAATCCCTATGTCAACGTACTCTGATGCACTTTCAATGCCAACAGGTAAAGCTCCCCCAAAGATTATCCTAGGCAATGGATGAAAGCCTTTGGAGTATCTTACGGGGATCCTTGCTCTCCTTACGGCTCTCGAGAAAACATTGACCAGTTCCAGGTGGCTCAAAAATCTCGCATCACCTAACTTAGAGAACTGTAATCTGTATCTTCGATAGTTAGGGACTACCTGATGCCGAACAAGATATTCCACCGGCTTTGGGTATGACGCTCCGCTTCCTATTACCGGTTTGAGGTCTCTGTTATCACAAACTCCACAATCAATACACCCTTCGATACGGCAATCGGGAGTCAATAACCCCTTCAGTGCTTTTTCCCGCTCTTCAATGAGAAAGTCTTTGCTCACCAAGCAATCTAGATGATCCCACGGAAGGACCTGGTCGCAGCTAAGCTTCCGTTCATTGCCGGATTCTATGTCTAATCCGGCATCCACAAAAGCCTTCTTCCACAGATCATATCTGAAGTGCTCGCTCCATGAATCGAGGCGACAACCGTGCCTCACGGCATTGATCAAAACCGTGCTCAATCTTCTATCGCCTCTAGAAAAGACCCCCTCTAAGATACTCAGTCTCGGGTCCTGCCACTTAAGGGTTAGTCTCTTACCGCGTATTTCGCTTTTTAAAAAATTGTGTTTTTCTACGATCTCGTTCAGGCTAACCTGATCCTCCCACTGGAAGGGTGTGTGGGGTTTGGGCACAAATGTAGAGATACTGACGTTAACGTTCCGGGGGGATCTTGGGCCTTGACCGGATGAAAGTATCTTTCTCGAAAGTTTGACTATTTCTTCAACATCTTCGTCCTTCTCAGTAGGCAGTCCTATCATGAAGTAAAGTTTAATAGAGTTCCAACCGGCTGCAAACACATTTTCGGTGGTAGCCAGGATTTCTTTCTCCGTAATCCCCTTGTTGATTACATCCCGTAACCTCTGTGTCCCAGCTTCGGGGGCAATAGTAACGCCTGTCTTGCGCACCTTCTTTATTTCCTCTATCAGTTTAGGGGTCAGAGTTTCAGGTCTCAAGGAAGGAAGAGATACAGCTATATTCTCATTTGAATACCTGCTCATCAAATCTACCAGGAGACCTTGAATGCATGAATAGTCGCCCGTATTGAGGGAGAGCAGAGAGATATCTTCGTACCCAGTTTTCTCTAGTGCTCTTTCTATTATCGTCTTGATTATCCCTGGAGACCTTTCTCGGACAGGCCGATATGTCATCCCTGCTTGACAGAAACGGCAGCCCCGGGTGCATCCTCTCGTAACCTCCAAGCTCAGTCGGTCGTGTATAATCTTCATGAAAGGAACGATGAATTCGGTAGGATAATCCACGTGATTGAGGTCGGGGACTACCCTCCTCGTAATACTCGAATAATTTTCTCTCAGTGGAAGAATCTCTTTAATTGTGCCCCCCCGATCGTACGTTATATCGAAAAAGGAGGGAATATAGATCCCCTGGATCTTTGACAGCTTCAGGTACAAGTCTTCTTTTTCCCCACCGGTTTTTTTCCAGTCTATAAAGCAGTCGCAAACCTCGAGGATAATCTCCTCTCCGTCGCCGAGGATTATGGCATCAAAAAAATTGGCAACTGGTTCGGGATTAAAGGCGCACGAACCCCCGGCGATAATAAGCGGCCAACTCGTATCTCGGTCCTTCGCAAAGAAGGGGATACCTGCGATATCCAGCATATTCAAAATGTTAGTGTAACAGAGCTCATATGGAAGAGAAAAGCCAATGATGTCAAAGTCTTCTAAGGGTCGGGAAGATTCAAGGGAGGTGAGAGGTATCCCTTTCGTCCTCAAGATTTTTTCCATGTCTGTCCACGGGGCATAAACCCTCTCAGCAGCAATATCTGCTCTTCTATTAAGGATATCATAGAGAATCTGAAATCCCACATAGGACATACCGATCTCATAAATATCTGGGAAGGCCAGGGCGAAGGTAAGGTCTACTTCCCTTAAATCCTTGTGGACGGAGTTGACCTCATTGCCCAGATAGCGGGTGGGTTTCATGACCAGTGGAAGTATGTCTGCCCGCATATGACTCCCTTTTCTATACGAGCTGATCAAGATTAGAGGGTTTGCTCGCTTGTCGGATTAAGCCACATTTGCCTTTCTTTGTCAAGGTGGTTGAACGATTATTTTCACCCCCGAAAAAAGAGGGGTTGACTGTTGACTATAGATCTGATTTAATTAATTACTAAGATTAAATTACTACTATTAACTATTCTTGACATCTACGCTGGTCCAAATATGAGACAATTACTCTGGAAGAGGACTATTCAAATGTTCCTAGCCAGAAAATCTATACTCATACTTACTACTTTACTTGTCCTCTTGTACTCACCGTTAGGCCTCGGTGCAGAAGATGAGGAATGTCTGGATTGTCACGGAGAACGGGATTTTGTTGCTGAGCGTCATGGGAAAGAAGTATCTCTCTACGTAAACGGTAAGGCTTTTGCCAATTCTATTCACGGAAAAAATGGGTGCGTTTCATGTCATGAAGATGCCGATGTCGAGAAATTTCCCCATGAAGAAAGACTGGCCAAGGTCGAATGCGCTAAGTGCCATGATAGAGTCGGCGAACTATTTGAAAAGAGCCTGCACGGAGATGCCCTCAGGAAACGGAAATACTTAGCACCAAATTGTACCACTTGTCATGGAATACACAACATTTTGCCATCGACCGATGAAAGGTCTCGAACCTATGTGATGAATATTCCATCTCTTTGCGGTTCTTGCCACAAAGAAGGGACACCTGTTTCCAAGTTGCGCACAGTTGCCGAGAGACACGTGTTGGAAGACTACTCTCAGTCAATCCATGGTGATGGCCTATTTAAGAGAGGCTTGATTGTCACTGCGGTCTGCACCAGTTGCCATTCTTCCCACAATATTCTACGTCACGAGGACCCTGCTTCTTCTATTAACCACAATAACATTCCCAAGACATGTACCAAGTGTCACCGCCAGATCGAGAAGGTTCACCTGAAAGTAATTAGGGGGGAGTTGTGGGAGAAAAGTCCTCACGTTATACCCGTATGTATAGATTGCCATCAGCCCCATAAGGTGCGGCGTGTCTTCTATAAGGAGAGTTTCCCGGACAAACTTTGTATGTCGTGCCATAGTCGTAAGGATCTACATAAGACTGTAGGTGGAGAAAAGGTGTCCTTGTATGTGGATGCAGATGAGCATAGCAAATCGGTCCATGCGAGAAGTTCCTGCATAAAATGCCACACCAATGTAAGCATGTCTCGTAATCCCGTTTGCCTCAATAGCGACAGGGTGGATTGTTCGATATGTCACTCAGAACAGGTGGCGAACTATCAGGTGAGTCAGCACGGCGTCTATTACGCTAACGGTAACCCGATTGCCCCTTGCTGCACCTATTGCCACGGTACTCATGCCATGCAATCCAAAAAGGATCTCAACTCTCCAACCTTTGCCCGAAATATCCCCGATTTATGTGGGAGATGCCATCGTGAAGGGCAAAAGGCCGCGGTAGCATACAAAGGTGTTGAGCATCAGATTATAAAGAATTACAAAATGAGTATTCATGGTAAAGGTCTGCTGGAGAGCGGATTAATGGTTACTGCTACCTGTACGAACTGTCATACCTCTCATCGTGAATTGCCTATCAGCGACCCCCGGTCGACGGTAAATCCAAAGAATATTGCAACCACCTGCGCCCAATGCCATTTGGGAATTTTCGAACAATTTAAAAAGAGTGTACATAGTCCCGGGACAACTGAAACGGATAAAAAATTACCGGTATGTAACGATTGTCATCTTTCCCATACGATTGAGAGGGTCGACCTAGAGGATTTTCGCCAGGGGATTCTCTCTCAGTGTGGGAAATGCCATCTGGAAGTTGCGGAATCCTATTTCGATACCTTTCACGGAAAGGTGTCCAAGCTAGGTTCGGCCAAAACGGCCAAGTGTTACGATTGCCACGGTGCACACAATATTCTTCCACTTTCCAATCCGGACTCTACCCTGAGCCGCAAAAATGTAGTAAATACCTGCAAAAGCTGCCATCCTAACTCTAACCGAAAATTTGTGGGGTACCTTACCCACGCCACCCATCATGACAAGCATAAATACCCCTTTCTTTATTACACCTTTTGGTTTATGACACTCTTATTGGTGGGGACCTTTGGTTTCTTCGGTATACACACACTATTTTGGTTGCCAAGAGCTCTCTATGAAAAACGAACGAAGAATAAGAAATATCCATCGAATCGATCGCATGAGGGGCCTCGCTATGAGAGGTTCGATTCTTTCTCTCGTATTTTGCACGTATTTGTCATAATAAGCTGCCTTTCTCTGGCTCTGACAGGGATGACCATTAAATTTTCAGGTGTGGGTGTTTTCCAGTTCCTCTCTAGAATAATGGGTGGTTGGCAGGTGACTGGTTTCATTCACCGCGCGGGGGCACTTTTCATATCTATCTGTTTTGTTCTGCATATTGGTTATCTAATTCATAACAAGAGAAGGCAGAAAAAGTCTCTAAAACAAATGCTAACGGGCGAGACAACCTTAATGCCCCGCAAACGAGATGTGATAGAATTTGCACAGAATTTCAAATGGTTTTTGGGGGTTGGACCTCGTCCTCAGTTTGGGAGATGGACCTATTGGGAAAAATTCGATTACTTTGCCGTATTCTGGGGGATGCCCGTGATAGGTTTCAGTGGACTACTGCTGTGGTTTCCTGCTTTTTTTACCAACATTTTAGGTATCCCAGGTTGGTTGATTAATGTTGCGACGATTATTCACAGCGATGAGGCCCTCCTCGCTGCCGGGTTCATTTTTACCGTACATTTCTTCAATACCCATTTTCGACCCGAGAAATTCCCCGTGGATTCTGTGATATTTACGGGGAGTGTTCCACTGGAGGAATTGAAGGAGGATAGACCACGGGAATATTCAATTGTAATCAAAGACAGGACGATCAGGAAAAAAATGGTAGACCCCCCGCCCCTCTGGTTCGAAAGGGGGGCTAGTATCTTTGGTTTAATGGCCTTGGGTATAGGCATCGCCATTATCGTTTTGATTATCTATTCGATGCTATTCCTATACCGATAGTATCTTTTCTTTTTTACAAACTCTTTCACCTCGTGCTTTGATTTCATCCAAAATCGAGAGATCGAGAATTTTTGGCAGAGGCTTCGGCAATACTGCTCATCTTCTGTGTGGCTCTTGTGATCCACCCAATTGTTGGTTTGATCAAGACTTGCTTCTCGATGTCACGATATGCACTACGAGAAAATGCGGAAAGAAGAATGGTTAATAACCTACTTCTTTCTAACGTACAAACGGGGATTGACCTAAGAGAAGATTGTGGATATTATAAAAGAGTATGACCTTTTCGTGATGCGATCAGATGATTTCCCCATAAGATGCCCGACAAAGGATGCCTTTGTAATCACGAGAAAACTTTCTGCCTCCGAAGATGTCTTCAGGTTTGATCAACACGACTATTTGATGAATGAGGTATCACGTGATGA
>JBDRGH010000300.1:0-3354 GCA_043818015.1 Pseudomonadota bacterium | reverse complement strand
TTCTCCTGCTTGGCCTTCTGGTATAGTTTCCTCTGAAGTTCCCGAACCTTTTCCGGAGTTTCCAGCATCTCGCAATCTCCTGCCCTTCCCCTCTTCAGAAACTCGATGAAAGCATTGCCCCTTCCCTCTCCCAAAGTTTTACTGCTTTGGAATCCAAACGGTACTGTGGGCAACTCCGACTCCCTTACAGGCCGAAAGGAACTTCGTTTCCTTATATCCCCCCGTTTCTGTCCTGCACATTACCTGCAAGGGCCTCCCGTGCTACCCCGCATGACTTCCCCTGCGTGTCGCCCCTGCTACCCCGGGAGCCCACCGATCCGTTCTGGCAGTTTTCGTTAAGACCGGTGTCCCAGCCTTCCCCTAACGTCCACAGGGTCGGCAACTCCACTTTGAATTACGAGGCTACGTATAGGTTCGCTTGCGCTGCAACCCGCAGGTTTGCTCGACTCCCCGAAGGAGCCTTTGTCAGGGAACTCTGTGCTTCGGGTTACTCCCCACACTTCCCTCCAGCTACGTGGGCGAACTGCCGAACTCCCACGGTCGGACTTTAACCGACAAGACATACGTTATACACGGCATACGGACGTTGTTTACTATTTCACTATTTGTTTGCTTTGCTGATCGCCCCATTGATCCCGTCTCTTTCCTCTAAAATAGAGTAGGGGCCGTTGCTTAATAAAAAGTAAAAAGTGAAAAGAATTAGCCTGCGGGGTCAGGTTTTGGATATGGAATTTTCTGGGGTCGGGTTTGCAATATTGCGTTTATTGAGTTTATTGAGTCTATATGAAGAGAGTCTTTGAGTCGTTGGGTCAATAAAATAAAGCCGTTGAGTCAAGAATTGAGTTCAAGGTTTATAATTGGTTGATTTGGTGGTCTGGTTCATTGGGTTGAAAAAACTGTCGTAGCGTCACAGCGTCTTTGGGCCGTTGGGCTCTAAACATCCAACAAACTGCTCCATCCCAGCGCCAACTGAGTGAGTGGAGGACTCTTTCAAAGGCATTTTGAGCCTTTGGAGATGCCGAAGGACTTTTTTGATATGGGCAGATCCTTGGGATAAACCTTTTACAGGCACATCTCCTGTTAGCACTACCATTTTATCTCTTTCACGCATCCTTTCGATTAGATGAAATACGGCCTCTGACGTCTTGGGTTTCCTTCGCAAAACCCAAATATCATCGATCAAGAGGACATCGAAATCACAGTAGAAGCCATAGAAGGAGTCTGTGTTACCTTTTCGGATACTCCTCAGCAGATCACTGACCAGGTCTTCCACGCCCAATCGACAAACCTTAAAACCCCGGTACAAAGAGAGCTCGATATGAATATTCCTCAAGAGGGTTGTTTTACCGATTCCTGTCGGTCCACACAGATAATAAAAACCTTTCTTGAAAAGGGAACAAGGCTTAGGGTCAGACTTGATTATTGACATTTCAAAACGTTGAGAGTGCCAAAATAAGATGGCGGCTGCGGGGACGTTCTTAACTTATTAACTTTCTTCTTAGAGATTCATCTGCGGAAATTATTCTTTTCCCTTTTTCTACGGACTTCGTCACCCCTGGCCCGCTCAAATTTAGAATCCGTCCCACCTCCACCCCTGAATATCCCATCTCCCTCACCGCCATGCCTTAAAGCGCAGTTTTGGACAGCACTGATTTCAAATGTATTTTGAAAGAAAGTTGAGGATTTTCTCGTATAGGGGGGGAGAGGCAATAATAAATTTTTTAATCCTGTCATAAGTAACATCCAAATACTCATGGGCTAAAATGTTTCGTAATCTTGCAAATGTGGAGAGTTCATTCGCTTCCTTTTCCTCAAATCCTATAAAAAACCCAAAGCTTGATAGAGCCTGCTCATATGTTCTGGGCATTTCCTTCTTCTCCGAAGCCAGAACTACTTTGGCAATGTCAATGGTGGCATTGATAATGTTCTCCGTCCATCTTTCAATATTTCTTCTCTTTACCTTGTCCTGACGATATTCCTCCAAAGTCAATTCTTTGAATCCCTCAATTTCCCGAAACTCACTTTCTAAAAACTGTATCCTTTCCAAGAGCCTCACTTTATCCTCGGGAATTAAAGATGCACTCCTTGAGTAAATTCTCCAGTAGCTTTCTGCAAATTCCAGAAAATCTTCCGCCTCCAGTGATTTTGGCAGATATAGATTCCAGTATAATTTCCTATCTTTAATAACAAGAGGAATTCCTGTCTTGAAAACATTTGAAATGAGGGTAGCGGGAGCGTCGTTAAGAACAACAAGGTCGATCTCCCGTTCAACAATCTTGCTTATCTCACGCCAGATTTTGTCTTCCTCTGTCTTATTACTTAAATAAATCCCAATATCTAAATCGGAATCCTCACCCTGAGCTCCCCTGACCGAAGAGCCAAAGATAAATGCCAATAGAACATTTTCTTCTTCTTCAAAATATCTTCTTAATTTTTCTATTTTCCCGTTCACCGGTTAACCCCAAAAATAGGCATGCAGAGGCATGCAGGGACGTTCTTAACTTATTAACTTTCTTCTTAAAGATTCATCTGCGGAAATTATTCTTTTCCCTTTTTCTACGGACTTCGTCACCCCTGGCCCCATGCCCGAAATCCGCTGCAATGACGAGGTCGAAATTAGCTGCATGCTCCTGAACCCACTGGCATAACTGATTATTTTTTTCGCCATTCAATCCGGAACTATCCATTACATAAACTTCAAAGAGCTTGTTGAGGGAATAGCCTTCAATAAATCGTCGTTTTATAAGGGTGGGAGCATTATCCTGTACAATGAAAAGGGGATCAATGTTCGATGTAAGTTGGGAACGAATGAAATCTTCATGACTGTCCCTTTCACCAAGCACCGTGACCAACTTTACAGAATTGGCAAAATTGGCAACATGATTGGCAACGGCTAAGACGCCGCCGGCAAAAAGATCATGGGACTGATATTTCAAAGCCAAAACGGGATCTTTAGATGATTTCCCGATTTCGTGGAATGGGGGACGCCCTTAAATAATTCAATATCTCATAGCGTAAGCTGATAGTTATTCTCTTGGGCAATGGTCTCTCCTCTTTGTCTTTGAACGGCATACCCCACCCCCGCAGGGCTCATTCTCAACCTCCTGGCCAATTCGGTCAAGGCAACTCCCAACTCGTGCACCGCCCCGGCATACAGTCAGGCATAAGTAATTAATTATTTTTGAATTGTCTGGTCTGCCTTGTCTTTCTCGTTTATTTCGTATATCTCGTCTGTTTCGTCTGTCTGGTCTTTCTCGGCCGCCATTGAGTCATAGCATGATTAAGTCGATGCGTCCTACCGTTGATCGTTTAAAACCCCAATAATAAGCTCAAAGCCGAAAGCTCAAAGGGAAG
>JBDRGH010000299.1:0-4976 GCA_043818015.1 Pseudomonadota bacterium | reverse complement strand
GGTTAGAAAAATAGAGTTTTTACGCCCTTTCTTACCTTTATTGTCAAAGAAGAACCTTTTCGTTTAAAGATCACCTCTGTATCTAGCCCCTCCTATGTTGTAAAGATCACGATAATTTTTGAAAGTTTTATTGATATTACTTATGTCAGTAGGCTGAGAGCTTTGAAAAAGTATCCCTTTTCGCTCCAGCATCCATTTTTTGACCCATCTAAGCTCGCTCCATTGAAAATTAACAAACTCCCCGCCTCTGGCGGGTCAAACAGTTAATTCTCCACATTACGCTCGCTAAGGTGGGTTCCCCAAAAAATCTATGAATTCGCTCTCAGGGATACTTTTTCAAAACATTAATAGTTCTTCAGAGGTCTAAAGCTGTATGTTGGACAGCCAGGATGGGACGGTGGAATTTTCCAGCAAAGTGAGGTATTTCAAAATATGGATAATCAGGAGAGTCGAGATACATTGGATTATGACATCTCAATAATACGGCCACAGATGCGAAATACGGATGTCCGGATGAGAGGGCAGGGAATGGTTACGAGAAGATTAAGAAGCATCAAAAAAGGACTACTGACCCTGCATACTCTGGAGTTGATGGCAGTCAATATCTATAAATTTCAGATCACCAAGAAGGCGCATGAACTTAATCGCCAGTTAATCGCTGCCATGTGCAATGAGATGACACACCTCCAGGATTTTCAGGTCAAACTTTTCGAATACGGCTGGAAACCGGGTAAACTCAGGTGCCTGTATTGGATCGTCGGTTTTACATTTGGGTTTCTTTCACGGCTCATGGGAACGAAGACAATCCTAAGAACTGGCATCTGGGTGGAGACAAAAGCCGTCGAGCATTACGATCAATTGCTCAAGGCGATAGAATGGGACGAAGATACTCGTCGGGTCATTGAAAAGGATCAAGCCGATGAATATGGGCACATCAACCGCTGGAATCAGCTTCTCCGGTCAAACGAAGCAAGAAACAACGTCTAAACAGCGCTGCTTCTGACGCAGAGAGGAGAGTCTCTTTATGTCTACCCTAACACTGCTCTATCCAGTTCATACCCTGGACAACCAACTGTTGCTTCCTGCCGGCACCGTGCTTTCACCAGAGACCCTAGATGCTTTTGTCTCTTCAAGCAGGACCGACTCCCATCAGGTCTATCCGTTAGCGGGGTACGGTTCAGTCAAGGAAGATCTGCTTCATTTTATGAATCACAACCCCTACCGGGTGATCTTCGCTGACCAAGGGCAGATAGCCGATCTTCTGAAAGTGATGGACCGTGTTAATCTCGTCACTCCCGTTCTGCAATCACTGGACTATTTCAAGGAGCACGATTCCTATACTTACCACCACAGTCTCATGGTCTTTGCCCTGTCTACACTCCTTGCCGGAGATCTGCTACCTGATTATCGGGAGCGGATCAAGGAAGCTACAACCGGTCCCGCCCACGACTTCGGCAAGGTGTGCGTTCCCCTACCCGTCTTGAAGAAGTCTGATGCCCTCACCCGGACTGAGCGGAACATTCTGAAACATCACTCAGCAGCAGGCTATATTCAGCTCTCCTATTATCTACACGATGCTGAGAACTTTACTGCCAGGGTAGCGAGAGACCATCATGAGAGGAAGGATGGTTCGGGATATCCCCGGGGCATATCGCTCGACGACCTCATGGTGGAGATCGTTGCTGTGAGTGATGTCTACGACGCCCTCGTCTCACCGAGGCCTTATCGACCCGTTTCATATGACAATCGGACGGCGTTGGAGGAAATCACGGGGATGGCAGAGAGGGGTGAGATAGGCTGGTCAGTGGTTAAGGCCCTGGTAGCGCACAATCGCAGGGATAGGCCTCTCTTAAGCAAGTGCACTGTCTCAACTGAAAAAAGGGGTACCCCTCCTCCAGACAATATATACGGTGTCATTGTTGACGAAGAGAACGGCTCTCCAGATGTCAATGTTAAGTAAGGAACTGCTGGAAGAATTGATCCTCTTCGCAGGGGAACTTGGGATTTCTGCCCTTCGGGAGTTTGACCCATCTCTCCTCGTTCCGGAGGAGAGGATACGCCTCTTCTGTGTTGAGGATAAGTGCGGAAATTACGGCAAAAACTACATGTGCCCTCCCTACGTTGGCCCGATAGGGCAGATAAAAGAGAGGCTTGCAAAATATAAGACGGGGATACTATTTCAGTACTCCGAGCCTTGTGATGTCAAGAAGAATCGAAAAGAGGTCGAGAAAACCAAGATAGACTTTCACAAGAGGGTACTTCAACTGGAAGATTTCCTTAACGACAAAGGGTTAGCGGATGTCTGGGGATTGATAGGTGGAACGTGCGGGTTATGCACTGACTGTTATGCAAAATTAAGGGAACCCTGCCCCTACCCCGGAAGTGCAAGACCGTCCCTTGAAGCCATGGGAATCGACCTCATAGCTCTGCTTAAAAGGTTCAGCCTTGATGCCGAGTTTCATTCAGATAGGATAACCTGGACCGGGTGCCTTCTCTTTAATCAGACTTAGAGAGGCCTCGAAGCCTATTTTCCTTTGCCTCGCTCGATCATCTGCCCCCGTTTGACAAAAACCAGTAGATCCGACTTCTTCTCTCAGTATATAAAAAGTTGCCTCCTTTCATTTAGCCGCAATTCGTCAATCAGATATCCTTAAAACACCCACACCCAAAGTCTCTACCCTTCCAACAATCTCATACCCTAAAACTATGGGGAATTGGGGGGGGATGAGTCTTCCCTCAATCTCATCGATTTCACTTCACATCCGTCCCTTCATCTCCAAACCATTCTTTCTCCGGTCTACTCCACTTCTCTTTCGGCAATTAGGGACTTTTCTTCCCTATTGCCAGCTCCATATCGGCCAGCGAATCATAACCTAAACACTCAGCCAGAGTCTCATACCTCTCCTCTGCCAAATTTCTCCCCTCTTTTCTTGCCTTTAAAACGTCCTTGACATACAGATCGATGGTTCTGTCAGAATAGGTTTCAAGCTCGCTAGCAAGGTAGCATCTAAAACCGGCGGATTGGCCTTGGAGAATGTGAGGATGTTTCGCTGCGAATTCCTCCATCCATGTAGTCTCGATCTCAACGAGCTGATCAATCAACGCATTAGTCTTAAGGGGAGGAATAAGGTTATCGATCCGGGCATATTTCTCTGTCAAGAGATTTCTTCCTCCAGTCTCCGCCTCTCGCAGGTCCTCATGATAGGATTCTAAGGTGTCTACAGACAGGACAGAATAGGTCATTCCCCGCATTACCTTAAAGGTCTCGGGGCGTTCCTGGCACAACGAAGGAACAACGCTCCTAACCCGTTGGAACATGTTGAGCTCAATCTTAATAATGCTACTGATAAGTTCCTCAAGCTTTGTATTTTGTTCATGCATCACAGTATATCCCCTTTCCGTAGGATTCAGCTGACAATCCTGAAGTTTAACCTTCTCTCTTCTCTACCCCTTTCTTCCTTCTCTTTCAATACCGCTAACAGCGCTGCCCTGCAGATTACCTCGGGCCGCGTATCATCCTTCCAAAAAGTCGCCTCATGATGCCCCAGTTGCACCATTTTCGCAACCACTATTCGGGCAGCCGAGATGTCCTCGGAATACGGCTGTAGAGGACAATAGATACTGTTACCATCATCATCGATATATAGCTCCAGATCTCCAAAGATCTGATCCACGATAACCTTACGCCCCATTACGTCTTCAGCTATTCTGGTATTTAGCTCCTTCCCAGGTTCCATCGCAAAGATTTCTTCCTTATTCATCGTTCCTCATCCCTTTCCTTAATTCTACGCATCCAGAATCTTCCTCTGTTGGGGCGTGTACTCCTCGATTATCGCGAGCATCTTCTTCATCATGAGCCCGTTTTTCGCAGCAAAACCGGCGTGGCAGTTGTTGAAAAATACAAAGGTCCTTACCTTGCCCTCTGACAGGGATTCCACATACGGCAAAAAAGATCTGACCTCCCCTTCAGTGTACAGGTAATTGTACCTCTCTTCTCTTGAGGCGTCAAACCAGTTCGTGTTCCTCCCGTGAAGCCTCATGTAGGCTATGTCACTGGTACTCCTTGGGATAAGGGGCATGAGCCTCGGAAGCTCCGGTTCGTCCACCACACAGAACCCGAGCTCGTTCTCTTGTAGAAAACGAAACGTACTCTCTCCAACCCAGGACCTGTTCCTGAACTCAATCACCAGAGGTATTCCCTCCAACCGCTCCTGGCACAACTTCATATACTCAAAGTTATCTTTCTTGGGCCAGAAAAAGGAAGGAAACTGGATAAGTACGCATCCGAGCCTCCCCGATTCCGTCATGGGCACTAATCCTTCCTTGAACCGGGCAAAGACCTGACCATTATCCTTAAACCCTTTCCTTGTCTTATCTTCCCAGATGTCATGGGTCATCTCTTTGTGCGACCTTACCACGAACTCGAACTTATCCGATGTCTTTCTGATCATACCTTCCGAAGTCTTTCGCGATGGTAGTTGATAATAGGTATAATTCACCTCCACCGTATCAAACCCCAGTTCTTTCTCATAGAAAGGCAGCATATCCCTGTTCTGTATAGTGGCAGGATAGACCTTTCCCTTCCAGTCCTGGAACTGAAAGCCAGAGGTTCCTACTTTGATGTTCCCGTGAGTTCCCACGAGGCCCTCCTTACCCATCCTCGATAACCGCAAAATCTCAAAACTCCGACGACCGTGGCACAGATCTGGAGGTCTCTTTTCAGAATGATTACCCTTTCCGCCGCCGCTGTAACCGGGACGAGCCCCTTTTCCAATTTCTCCCTCTTTGTATCACTCTCCCTCGCAATCGAGCGCAACCTGGTCTACATCTCTTTCTCGATTGTTAGTACACAACACACGATACTTGCTTTGGCCTCCGTTGTCAAGCAACGGATGCGGTAGCGAATTGACTCAAATTAAATGTTACCGAAAGTTGGATTAAAAAGGATCGTTGACTCAGATTTCATGTTACCAAGG
>JBDRGH010000298.1:0-2591 GCA_043818015.1 Pseudomonadota bacterium | reverse complement strand
GTCGTCTATATACTGGAGGCAAACCCCCGAGCTTCAAGGACAGTTCCACTGGTCTCAAAGGTCTGCGCAATTTCCATGGCACGCATTGCAACACAATTGATGCTGGGGCAAAAACTGGAGGACCTTGATCTTAAATCGAGGATTATACCCCATTTCGGCGTCAAGGAAGCTGTATTCCCCTTTAACATGTTTCCCGAAGTCGATCCACTCCTGGGACCGGAGATGCGATCTACCGGTGAGGTGCTGGGCCTCGCCAATTCTTTTGGCCTCGCCTTTTATAAAGCGCAGGAAGCTGCAAGGCAGATCCTCCCCTATGAAGGCACGGTGTTAATAACGGTATATGAAGAAGACAAAAGGTTTATTCTGAAAGTAGCGGAGGGTTTTGAAAAACTCGGGTTCCAGATAACAGCCACAAAAGGAACACACCAGTTCCTCTCCAAATACGGCATCAGATCTAAACCGATTCTCAAGATGCATGAAGGAAGGCCCAATATCGTCGACGGCATTATGAACAAGGAAATCGATTTGATTATAAATACACCCAGCGGCAAAATGAGTCTATACGACGATTCATACATACGGAAAACGGCTATCAAGCATGGGGTACCCTACATCACAACACCCGCTGCAGCTGATGCTGTCGTGAAGGGCATCACAGCCGTTCGTCAGGGTCACGGATCAGTAAAGTCTCTTCAGAGTTATCACTCCGACATCACCTTTAGAGAGAAATAGATTATGGGATCATCCAAGGAAAAATGCGGCATATTTGGCATCTATTCCAACAGTAACTGCGTTTATGATATTTACCGCGGCCTTGACTTCCTGCAGCACAGGGGGCAGGAATATTGCGGAATTTCGACCTTCGATCAGAATGGAGAAAGGGAAACCCAACTCGACTTCCTGCAAACCCTCGACGAGGAAGATTACGACACCACCTTTAATCGCGAAATAAATCATGTCACCCACCACGGCAAGGTTATCGATACGTTCACCGACACAGAATTAACCAACCTGAAAGGCAAGTGGGGCATAGGGCATGTAAGCCTGTGGGAACGCCAACCAATGAAATGGCAGACAAAGGGCGGGGAGGTTTCCATCGCCTTCAGCGGAAATATCATAAACTCCGACGACCTTATGCAGGAGATGATGCATCGGGGAAAATCCTTTTATAAAAGCTACGACATCGAGATTATCTCCAAGATTATCATAGAAGAGCCCGACATCGTGACGGGGATATCAGCGCTGAGCGAAAAGATAAAGGGGGCCTATTCGCTGGTTGTGCTGAGCAAGGAGGGCATTTACGCAACCCGGGATCTTTACGGATTCCGTCCCCTTATCCTCGGCATGGACTCGGAGCGCTTTGCCGTAAGTTCAGAATCCCGCGCAATTCAAAATCTCGATATGGATGTTGTCCGTGATGTTGAGGCCGGGGAAATCGTCCTCATCAATGAAAAAGGATTTCATAGGGTAGCGAAACTCGAATCTCCCCGTACCGCACACTGCGCTTTTGAATGGGCCTATACGGCAAGCATAGACTCCATTATAGACGGGGTATATGTGCAGGAGGCGCGCAGCAACCTGGGGGGAAAGCTCGCAAAGAGAGATATGGATGAAGGTCATTTAACGGCAGATGTCGTCGCACCGGTTCCGCTCTCAGGTATAGGTCATGCCCTGGGGTACCACAAATATTCTGGAATCAGCTATGAAGAGGTATTCCTCTATCATCGCTACTCCGATCGGAGTTACATGCAGGCGAATCAGATAGCACGAGAAAAGATGGCTAAACGCAAACTTTCCGTATTGCCCTATGCTGTAAAGGGCAAGCGAATTATCATCTGTGACGACTCCATTGTCAGGGGAACACAGATCATGAATAAGGTAAGGGATCTGAAGAAGGCAGACGCCAGAGAGGTCCATGTACGAGTCGCCTGTCCACCCCTTATGTATCCCTGTGATTTTGGAATCTCGACCCGCTCCCACGAAGAGCTTCTGGCCCGCCAATATTTCAAAGAGGGCGATATCACATCAATCGACCATCTGAGGGAATTCGAAGCATGGATTGCCCTTAAAATAGGCGCCGATTCCGTTAAATTCAATACCATAGATGATTTCGTGGCCGCCATGCTACTCCCGAAAGAGAAACTCTGCTTGAAGTGTTTTGACGGGATTCTGCCCTTCAGAGAGAACGACTAAGCACTTCAGCCGGTATTGGACATTCCGATTCCACAATTTTGACACACTCGCAGTTTGTCATTTCGAGAAAAACTATAAATCTTTCAATGACGCGTGGATAAGACAGGATTTCTCCCTGTAGTCTACCTGTCTGCCGTGCCTTCACAGGCAGGAACAACAGATTTAACCTTCATTATTCCCAGGTAATTTAAATATGTTATTACCGAAAAGTGCATAATAGAACTTTTTAAGGATACATCTTCAATCGAAGGTCAGACTCAGTATGGAGAATGGATCAACGTACTGGCTCATTATCCGGACTCCCCAGTGCAGATGGGAACCGCTGGATCTTCCTGTTGAACCCACGTGGCCCACTTTTTCCCCTTTGTGTATTAGTTCTCCCTCTTTTGCCGTTATCC
>JBDRGH010000297.1:0-3438 GCA_043818015.1 Pseudomonadota bacterium | reverse complement strand
GAGGCTATTTCCCCCGAGTTAACATGGTTTTTTCGGGGCTCTTACGAAGGTTAACCCGGGAAGCGCCCCTCTACCGAGAGACTATTTACGGAGATAGAGGTTGGTATATCGGTTCGACATGGGAAGTCTCCGGTCTTTTCCAAAAGCCTTTGGGGTAATCTTTATACCGGGCGGACCCTGCCTCCTTTTATACTCATTCGTATCCACCATTTGAATCACCCTTTTGACCGTATCTGGAGCAAACCCCATCTTGAGTATCTCGGCGTAACCCATATCTTGCTCCACATAGGCCTGAAGAATAGCATCGAGTTCGTCATAAGGTGGCAGAGAGTCCTGATCTTTTTGATCCGGTCGCAGCTCAGCGGATGGCTCCCTCTCTATAATACTCTTCGGGATTACGAATCTCCCTTCTCGCCGATTCCTAAATTCAGCAAGCTTATAGACCAGGGTCTTCGGCACGTCCTTTATTACAGCAAACCCGCCTGCCATGTCGCCATAGAGGGTACAGTATCCCACAGCGGTTTCACTCTTGTTACCGGTAGTCAATACCAGCCAGCCGAATTTATTGGAAAGAGCCATCAAGGTGTTCCCGCGTATCCGTGCCTGAATATTTTCCTCTGTAACATCCGGTGCCAGTCCATCGAATGTCGGACGCAGCGTGTCAATATAGGCCTCAAATACATCTTCAATGGAGATAGATATGAGTTGAATCCCAAGATTCTCCGATACAAGCCGGGCATCTTCTTTCGTCCCTTCTGAAGAGAATCGTGAGGGCATAGCTACCCCAACCACGGCATCAGCCCCCAGGGCATCAACGGCTATGGCAGCGGTCAATGCGGAGTCTATTCCTCCACTGATACCAATGAGCACTTTGGGGAAGCCATTCTTTCGAACATAGTCCCTGACGCCGAGAGTCAGAGCCGAGTAGATTTCCCCCAAATAGTCGAGCCAACGCACACCAATTTTGGGAAGTTTCTTCTTCCGTAGGGTGGCGACGGAGGGGATGTCTAGCTTTTGCAGCTTTCCAGTTGGGGATCTACGTGCACGTCTAGCTGAATCTTTTGATTTCGTTAATTTATCCTGGGTAACCTCGAGATCGAGCACCAACATGTCCTCATCAAACTGCTTCGAATTGGCCAGGAGCTCTCCCGTGGGATTGAGAACAAAGCCCCCTCCATCAAATACCAGTTCATCCTGTCCCCCCACCAGGTTATTATAGAGGACAAAACATCCATGCTCTCGAGCGAGCCTTCCCAGGACCTTTTCCCTTACTTCTCGCTTCCCGGCATGAAACGGAGAAGCAGAGATATTGGCTATAACCCTGGCACCACCTTCTTCCACCTCGGATTTTGCAGGTCCCTCAGGAAACCAGGAATCTTCACATATGTTTATTCCGATGGCTATCCCATGTAAGATGAGGACCGCACCTTCTTTACCGGGTTCAAAATACCTCTTTTCATCAAAAACCCCGTAGTTGGGAAGAAGCATCTTACGATAGGTGCCTATCAATTGGCCATCGTGGATCACGGCCGCGGCATTATACACAGAGGAGCCAGAGAGCTCAGGAAAACCGAGAAGACAGGTGATCCCAGAAGTTTTGGCTGCGATCTCCTTGAGGACCCTCTGGCAGTCATCAAGAAACTGTCGCTTGAGGAGGAGGTCTTCCGGTGGATAGCCGCAGAGGCAAAGTTCGGGGAAGGTGATAAGATCTGCACTCTTTTGCTTTGCTTTTCCGATATAACTAATTATCTTCTCTGCGTTTTTGAACAGGTCACCAACGGTCGGGTTGATCTGGGCTAGGGCAATCCGTGGTATGAACAATATAACAAATTCCCCCTTTTTCCGCGATGCGGTATTCCCTCTGCTTCAAATTCAATTCCACCATCTACTTAGTCGGTCCTGAAAAATTCCCTTTTCCGCTTCGAAGCGCTGGTTTTTTGACCAGCCTCTGGCGGATTCCCCAAAAATCCTGCTGATGTTCGCTCCAAAAGAAATCTTTCATTTTTCAGGGTGAACTACTTATAATCTGGGCAGATAATTGTCAATCTCGTATTGGCTCACATGGGTTCTGTATCTGTCCCATTCAATCTTCTTATTTTCGATGAATTTGTAAAATATGTGGTCGCCCAGGGATTCTCTCACGAGCTCGCTCTTTTCTACTTCTAAGATAGCTTCATAGAGATTGCCTGGCAGCTCTTGAATATTCAGTTGCTTCCTCCTCTCACGGTCGAAGTGATAGATGTCTTCCTCGATAGGTTCTGGTACGGTATAGCCCTCTTCTATCCCCTTGAGTCCTGCAGCCAGCATTACGGCAAAGGCAAGATAAGGATTGCAGGCTGGGTCCGGGGAACGAAACTCAATACGGGTTGCCTTCTCTTTGCCGGGCTTATACATGGGAACCCGTATCATGGTAGATCTATTGCGCCTGGCCCAGCTAATATAAACCGGGGCCTCGTAGCCGGGAACGAGCCTCTTATACGAATTTACCCACTGATTGGTTACTGCCGTGATCTCTCTTGCATGTTTCAGGAGACCGGCAACATAGCTTTTTGCGATGTCCGAAAGAAATCTATCCTTGGGATTATAGAAGGCATTATCCTCAAATTTAAAGAGGGATTGGTGGGTATGCATCCCACTTCCGTTGATCCCGAAGATGGGCTTTGGCATAAAGGTAGCATAAACCCCGTTGCGTCTTGCTATCTCTTTCACTATAATCTTCAGGGTCATAGTCTTATCAGCCATTCTCAGGCCTTCGTCGTATCTCATGTCTATCTCATGCTGGCTGGGAGCTACTTCGTGGTGGCTGTATTCTATGTCTATACCTATCTTCTGCAGGGCAAAGATGGTTTCTCTCCGGAGCGTCCCGGCCGTATCCAGGGGGGTAGTGTCAAAATAACCACCCTCATCCAGGGGCATTGGGTTCTTATTATCGGCAAAATAGAAGAATTCCAGCTCCGGTCCCAGATAGAAGGTGTAACCCTGGTCTTTTGCCTTTTGTAAAAGCCTTTTGAAGACATACCTGGGATCCCCCTTGTAGTGCGTTCCATCGGGTTCAAGGATGTCGCAGAACATCCTGACAACAGGTTTCTCCTCATCCCTCCAGGGTAAAAACTCCAAGGTGGTGGGATCCGGCTTGGCGATCATATCGCTTTCTTCTATGCGGGCAAAACCCTCGATAGAAGAACCATCAAAACCCATTCCCTCGTCCAGGGCTTCATCGAGCTCGGGGGGTGTTATGGCAAAGCTCTTAAGATACCCGAGTACGTCGGTAAACCATAATTGGATAAAACTTACATTTCTTTCCTTAACGATCTTCTTTACATCTTCTTTTGTGATGCAGATCATATATCCTCCTCCTTTAGGTTTGTCATCAATTAACAAAATTGGCTTCTTTTCTGGGGCGAAAAATTTTGCTTATTTCATACAGTACTTATTAAC
>JBDRGH010000296.1:0-5628 GCA_043818015.1 Pseudomonadota bacterium | reverse complement strand
AGTACCAAAAACTGGCACTCTCGTCTGCCTCAGCTCAGAAATTACTGTCTTTCCTCTCGCTCCAGGGTGTTGGCCCATGTCTCATGGAAAGTGGATTAAAGGCGTACGCATGCATCCTCACGAAGTCTTCACCACATTTGGGACATTCCTTCATTTCAGGTTTGTCTTTTTCCTTCACTTAAGCTCCCCTTTTGTAGAATAACGTTATCTGACTCTCTTACATTATTCTCGGTAAACGCCTCATTGTTGTTTAGTTTCTCATAAAAAAAGAACTATGTCAAATAAAAAAGGTCGGACACACCCCTCTCTCTTTTTACACAAAAGATTTTACATTACCAGGTCGGACTTTTTGCTTGACACACAACCCTCTTTCTCCTATATCTACACTACTTGAGAACGAGGTTGCCTGTCACCTGATTCCCTCAAGCAGGAGGATAGTTTGAGCCAGGAAACACTTCAAGCCTTTGAGCCCATCTTTTACCCTCGATCCATCGCCGTGGTTGGTGCCTCTGAGGATGGGTTGAAATTTGGCACGAGATACCTTCAAGCTTTAATCAGCTCTGGTTTCAAAGGGGGACTCTACCCGATCAACCCTCATGAGGATAAGGTCCTCGGGCTTAAAACTTACCCCAAACTTGCCTCAATCCCGGATAGTGTTGACTATGTCATCGTGTCAATTCCAGCCCGGTTGCTCCTTGAGCTGCTCGATGAATGCGCAGCCAAGGGCGTGAAGGCTGTCCAGATCTTCACCGCCGGGTTCTCCGAAACGGGGGAGGAAGAGGGGGTCAGGCTGGAGAAGCAGATAGCAAAGAAGGCCCGAGAGGGCGGTTTTCGAATCATTGGGCCAAACTGCATCGGCGTATATTCCCCGGCCGGCCAGATGCCTTATGGTCCCATGTACTTCGGAGCAGAGGCTGGCTCGGTAGGATTTGTCTCTCATAGCGGTGGGGTTGGGGGTACCCTCATTGATGAGGGGGTGAGACGGGGGATTCGTTTCAGCAAGGTGGTCAGTTTTGGCAACGGGTGTGATCTGGATACCTGTGATTACCTGGAGTACCTGGCAATCGACCCTGATACGAAGATCGTCGGAGCCTACCTGGAGGGAGCAAAAGAAAGCCGACGCCTCCTAGGGATGGTGAGGGAGATCTCGAAGACGAAGCCGATGATCATCTGGAAGGGGGGCAGGACCAGTGCCGGAGCCGAAACAGCAGCCTCTCACAGTGCCTCGCTCGCCGGCTCCGAGGTCATCTGGAAGGCTGCTCTGAAACAAGCCGGCGCCATTAAGGTCGAGAGCCACGAGGAGCTGGTTGATACCATCCTGGCTTTTCAACACCTCTCGTGGTTCGAGGGAAGTCGTATAGCTGTCATAGCCGGGCTTTACGGTGCTGGTGGGGGGATAAGCGTTGCCTCGAGCGATGCCTGCACCAAAGAGGGGCTGGAGGTTCCTCCTTTCAGCGATGAGACGAGGACCCAGCTTAAGACCATCATCCCGAAAGCAGGCAGCATCATGCGGAACCCTCTCGACATGGGTGCTGCCGGCGGCATTATGGCGATACTCAGCAAGACGATCGAACTGGTACTCGATGATCCCCTCATAGAGGCTCTCATAATTCAGGTTCCCGTGGATCTTCTCTTCGGATTCGGCCCCGGAAACGTATTCCACGATACCATCGGCGTCATCGTGAATTTCAGAAAGACTCAGACTAAACCCATCATCGTGCTCTCACCCCACGGAGAGGCGGTCGCAGAGCGACTGGAGTTTGAGAGCAGGCTCTCTGATGCCAAGATACCCGTCTACCCTACCGTCGAACGCGCTGCACGAGCGATCGTGAATATCAGTTGGTATTGCAGGTTCCACGGGTCAAAAAATCCTTAAACCTCCTCTCAACCTCGATGTTTTCCACCTCGAAGTTCCTTCAATTTCCCGGCCTCAATCTAACACAGGTCCCCAGATAATAATATTCGAGTCTCTAAGTAGTTCACTCGAATCCCTGACTCCTTGAACCCTTGAATCCTCTTAATCCATCAACTAATTCGGAGATCATGCACGATTTTATCGTTTCGGAGGCTAACGAACTATAGACGAGCATAGAATCTTTGTGGTAAGATAAACCCATCGATCTTGTAAAAGGAGGGTTTCGCTATGAAACTAAACGTAAAAGCTTTTGCGCTCGCGTGTGGAATAATTTGGGGAGTCGGCCTTTTTCTCGCTACCTGGTGGATTATAGCCTTCAGCGGGGCTACGGGTGAACCTACCTTCATCGGTCGTGTCTATATCGGCTATTGCATCAGCCCACTGGGTAGTTTTATAGGCCTGGTTTGGGGATTTATAGACGGGCTGATTGGTGGCGGGATATTCGCATGGTTATATAATTTCATTGCTCGCCGCATTTCCACGAGCGAGGGATAATCTTCTCCATTAAATCGCCCCCATCCCCTGAAAAAGCTAGATTTCGCTTGACAATCTACCAATCGAACCTTTCAGGAAATTGAATGGACATAGATAAGATTCGTCATGAAGAATTTCCCGTGGTGAAGAACCTGATTTACCTCAACCACGCAGGGGTATCACCCATACCTTCGAGAGCCGCGACGAAAGGGATGGCTCAGATAAAAGAATACCGTGACTTTGGGGCCTATAATCTGGAAGGCTGGATAGAGGTCTCTGAACGTGCAAGGGGGCTTTCGCCAGGATGATCGGGGCCTCGAAGGATGAGATCGCCTTTATCAAAAATACCTCTGAAGGCCTCTCCTTCGTTGCAGGCGGTCTTCCATGGTCTGCCGGGGATAATGTCATAACTACTTCATACGAGTTCCCGTCAAATCTGTATCCATGGCTTTCTCTGGAGACAAAGGGTGTGGAGGTTCGGCTCCTTTCTCCCAAAGACGGGAGGGTGCCGGCCGAGAAGATATTCGATGCCGCTGATGGAAGAACGAGACTCATAACGATCAGCTCTGTCGAGTTCATAAACGGGTTCAGACACGACCTTGGAAGAATTGGAGGATTCTGTAAGAAGAAGGGGATTCTCTTCTGTGTCGACGCGATTCAATCGCTCGGGGTTATTCCCATAAATGTCAAGGACTGTAACATCGATTTCCTCGCAGCGGATGGCCACAAGTGGCTCCTCTCGATAGAAGGCATAGGCGGGTTCTACATCTCAAGGGATATGATGGACAGGCTAATTCCCATCGAGTACGGGTGGCATAGCGTAAGAAATCCTCTCGAATTTGAAAAGATAGACTTCACCCTCGACCCTACTGCAAGGAGGTACGAACCCGGATCATTTAACCTCCTCTCGATCTCGATTCTCGCCTCCTCCCTGGAGTTGACTCTCCAGACCGGGATAGAGAAGATCTACGAGAGGGTCATCGGCCTCATCGATCATCTCCTCAGACTACTTGACCCGTCGTGGAAGGTGATCTCTCCCCTTGCAGAAGGAGAACGCTCGGGAATCCTGACGTTCACCATCCCCGGAGTCAACCCGAGGGACCTTTCCAGGAAGCTCCTTGAAAAGAAGGTCGTCGTATCGGCAAGGGGGGGCGGTATCAGAGTCTCCCCGCACTTTTACAATACCCATGAGGAACTGGAGCGATTCGCCGAACTTCTAAAAGAGTCAATATCTGAATTACCCGGCTCCTAACTGGTTTATCCAGGGCTTCCCAGGAGATTTATTGACGATAGAAGTACGTATGCGGGTTCCAAGTTCTGAGTTCTGGGTTCCAGGTTTTGAGTTCCGAGTTCTGAGCTCTGGGTTCAAATAAACACACCCCTATTTTCACGCTCGAACTTTCAACTTTGAACTTTGAACTTTCAACCTCTCAGTTACTAACTTTCAACTTTGAACTTTAAACCTCGCTTTTCTCCCTTGACTTTTCAAGGTCTTTCCTGATAAAAAATACTTGATGGATTAAGAGGGTTCAAAACAAACACTTGACCCCTTGAATCCTTGAATCCTTGAATCCTTTTCACCACCTAAGTGGGAGAAGGACCATACATTTTTCCCCTTCTTAACCATAAGGGGGTAACAATGGTTTACGGAAGATGAAACCCCGTTTCTCAGAATGAGAGCGGGGTTTTGTGCTTTGAGAAACGAGAGGGGATGGGTAAGAGGGGTGTGTAACGTCGTCATGTGTAACGAGAGGGGTTGGATCAGACAGACAGACAGAAATAGGGAAATATCTTTAGAGTTATGCACGTTCTGCACCAACGTCCCCTTATTTCTGGTTGAATGAGAGATAGCGGTTTGTAAACCCTGATCACGAAGAGGATGATTACGAGGGCGTTTTTCTTTAATTCCAAAGTGGCAGGTTTATAACTCAAATGCTTGTTCCGGTTTTTTTGCTAAGCGCTGAGTGCCTGCAAGACAAGGAGGCATGTTTATGAAGAAAAAGGGAAGGTTTTTACTTACTGGAATTATTATGATTGTTTCAGTGACTCTCGTGAGTTCCTGGAGTCTCGCAGGAGAAGTCGCGGGCGTCACTGAAAACACAATAAAAGTAGGGGGTATCTGGGATCATACTGGACCGGTTGCGACAATCATAGCGCCTATCATAGAAGGAATTAAGAATTACGGGAGATACGTGAATGATCAAGGTGGGATTAACGGAAGACAAATTAAATTGATCATAGAGGATGATCGCTACAGTATTCCTATGGCCGTGGCAGCATTTAAGAAACTGGTATATAGAGATAAGGTATTTGCACTTTTGGGGCCTGGTTCTACTGGCGAAACGAGGGTTTTGATGAGACACATAATGTCACAAAAACTCCCCTGTTTCCCCCTTGCTGCGGATAGAGACATGGTTGATCCATATAAGAAATATATTTTCCTGGCGATAGATACGTATGATCACCAGACAGGTGTCCTCTTTGATTGGATAGTTCAGGATTCAAAACCAAAGAAGCCGAAAGTTGCATGTATGGTTCTTGATATTGGTGCCAAGGTACCGTTTCTAAGGGCTGTAAACAAATGGTCAAAACATTTTGGTCTCGATCCTCAGATCGTGATGACTACTTTAGGAGCTGTGGATTTTACTCCCGAGATATTGACCCTAAAAAGGAAAAAACCATATCCAGATTATGTAATAACATTTCTTACCATTCCTGGAATAGTTGGGTTCATTAGAGACTCAAAGAAGTTAGGGTTTCATCCCAAGGTATTAGCAACCTATTCTGGCACCAGCGAAGATGTTGTCAACTCAGCTAAAAAGGCTGCGGATAAGTTCTATGGGGTCCATTTTTACAGTTCCTGGTATGATGACACACCAGGAATGGCTGAGCTGAGAAAGATAACACTTCAATATCATCCTGGAACAGAAAAACCCTATAGGGGCAAAAATTACTGTATCGGATGGGTTAAGTCCAAATTGCTCTATGAAGGAATAAAGAGAGCAGGCAGAGGCCTGGATAATGAGAAACTCATGGATGCATTAGAAACCTTGAGAAATTTTGACACGAAGGGTATATGTGGTCCCATTACTTATACCTCGAAGGACCACGCAGGGATAAAATACGACAGAATTTACAAGGGCGATCCAGCCACAGGAAAGCTTATTCCTATCACTGATTGGCGAAAGGCTCCTGACATTAAATAGAGCTACTTATCTATCTAATTAGTTCTAGACGAA
>JBDRGH010000295.1:0-4089 GCA_043818015.1 Pseudomonadota bacterium | reverse complement strand
TTTGAAGATGGATGGCAGGCCTTCTCAGTTGTTGAATGGCGTTCATTACTACAACTTTCACGACGATCAGATAAATTTTTTAGGCCCTTCTGAACAATCAGAGGAACGGAGGTTCAAAGCATATGAGTCACCTCATCGAGGAAGAGATTCGGGAAGGATTCCGAGTTTTTTGCGCAGTAAAGGTCCGATAAATATAGGGGGTCGTATCCGGGATTTTCGACTGGAAAAGAATATTTCACAGGTAGAATTAGCCAGGATATTGAAAGTTACTCCCAGTGCTTTATCTCAAATAGAAAACAATCAGAGCGTTCCATCCCTTTCACTGTTTATTGAGATTGCCCGATTTTTTGAAAGATCCTTGGATTCTTTTTTCACCGACTCTCCTGCATCCTCTAAGACTCAAAGACACAACAGAAGAGAAAGAGCAAAGTAAGGACATGGGGACAGATTCAAATTCTGTCCCCATTCGCTTATTGAATCTTAGTTATCCAAAATTGCCAGAGCCTCTTCCCTATAGGCATCCATCAGATACGGTATTCCGGTAACTTTGGCACATTCTTCGGTTAGGGATATGAGCTCCCTTCGGGTAATCGCAGGTAGGCTAAAACAGCGGGCGCCGGCCATCAACTGCTGTAATCCTATCTTAATCTTCTGGCTGTAACTGTAAATCCCCAGAGCGCCCAAAGGAATGTTCCCCATCTCTTTTCTACCAACTAGATCCGTAACTTCTTCGTAGCAAACAAAGATTTCCTCCGGGGTTGAGCCAAATTCGCTGACGGTTTTGGGAAGATCCTTCTCCTCGAGCCACTTGGCAATGTTTTTGCCGACCATACCAGGAATCATCAATGCCCTTCCCATGCAGACCGCTTTGGTAAAAGGGGCACCCAGAGCAAGCGCTTTGAATACACCATCTTCACTGCTAAACCCACCGGCAAAGGCAATATCCGGTACTCGTTCACCTTTGTCAGATAGTTTTTTGCAGAATTCGTAAGCCGCAGCATGGAGGTAAAGGCTGGGCATCCCCCACTCTTCCATCATCCGCCACGGGCTCATACCGGTTCCTCCGGGGGCGCCATCAATAGTAAGTAAATCAATGTTAGCTTTCGAAGACCATTTGATAGCCATAGCCAGTTCCCTCAAGCCATACGCTCCGGTCTTCAGGGTTATTCGTTTGAACCCCAGGTCCTTTAAACGTTGAACCTCGGCATAAAAGCCCTCTTCGTCGATAAATCCGAGTCGGCTGTGACGTTCAAACTCTCTTATCGCACCACTCTTGAAAGCGGCTTGGTTTATGCGGCTGGAAGGGTCAGGGGTAATCATATAACCGCGTTTCTGGAGTTCCAAAGCTCGCTCCAAGCTGTTGACTTTGATCTCACCGCCGATACACTTAGCCCCCTGGCCCCACTTTAATTCGATGGTGTTCAAACCGTGTTTCTTGCTGACGTATTCAGCAACGCCAAGTCTGGTATCCTCCACATTCAGTTGAACGAGAATTTCACCGTAGCCCCGGTGGTACCTGCGATAGATCTCGATTCGCCTGTCCATATCCGGTGCTTTCACGGTTTTACCATTAGAATCAAGCTCTAGCTGGGGATCGATACCGCATACATTCTCGCCACATACTAATGTTATCCCGCTTATGGCTGCACCGATCGCAAAATGTTCCCAATTCCTTCTGGCTATTTCTGTTGAGCCTAAAGCGCCGGTAAAGATAGGAACCTGCATCTTCACCTTGATATCCCAGCCATATTCGGTCTCAGTGTTTACCGCGGGAAACGTTGCGGTATCAGGATCACCGATAACCCCGGAGGGCAATCCCCTCGCACCGAGGGCATATCCCTGAATATTGAGATGCGAATAGTCAACAGGGTAATCTTTGTCGCCTCCCGCAGTAATTTCTCCGAATGGCCCGGGATAGATCAGTTCTCGGCCACGGAACGTGGCCTTAAAGACTTCACAGTTCCCCCTGCAACCATCCAGGCAACGGGTGCAAATACCGCTCATAGGAACTACACTGCGGGAACGGTTGGTGGTTCTTGTGGCATCGTTTGCGTTTGGTCGTTGTAAATTCATGAACATCTCCTTTCGTTTCACGTTTAAATGGCAAAGGTGCCTTTTTTGACTAGGCACCTTTGCCTATTTGCTGAAATAAAAAAGGCGCCCTTTCGAATCGGACGCCCTTGTCGTCTGTTACTGATGCAATACGCCATTGTATCGCATCTATTGCTGTAGTGAAGAAGTACCTTTATACAATGTAGTTACATGTTTGTCAAGCCCTAAATTTCTTTTGCGAGAATTATTGCCTCCGCCAGCTCTCTCATGGATTTGCGGGTGTTCATACTCTGCTTTTGTATCCGGCGAAATGCTTCCTCACCGGAAAGTCCTCGCTCTCGCATCAGTATATCTTTCGCTCGTTCCACCAGTTTGCGCGTCTCCAGTTCCTCTTGAATGACTCTCGTTTTGACCATCAATTCAGTATTTTCAATGGCTATCGCTGCCTGATTGGCCACAGTGGTTAGGACCTTTACATCAGTCTCAGTGAATTTATACGGATTGGACGTATAACAGTTGATGACCCCTATCACGCGCTCCTTCACGCACATTGGGACACTTAACATTGAGACCAGCCCCTCTTTTCTAGCCAGTTCCTTCTCCTTATACCTGGGTTCCTTCTGTACGTCAAGGATTACAGCCGGTTTATTCTCTTTGGCAACATATCCTACTACCCCTTCACCTATCCTCAAGCTTCGCTCCTTCAAATACTCCTGACTCATGCTCTGAGTCGCCCTGATCTTTAATATCTTCTCTTTGTCATCGAGAAGCCACAAAGAGCATACCTTTGAATTCATCACCTCTGCGGTTACTACTACGATCAGGCGGAGGATATCTTCCAGGTAAAGGTCAGAGGTGATTGCCTCACTGATCTTCGAAAGGGCCTCTATCTGCTTGGTGTAAGAGATTTTAGGCGCTGGTGACATACCGGGTCGTCCTTTATCACTTAACTTCTCAAACCCTTTAACACTATTCTACCAGGTGGGATACAGGAACCACCTCTATCCCTTTCGCCTTCAATTCTGGTAGCATCTGTTTGAGTGCTTTGATCGTAGGGGGATAGGGATGGCCGATACCTATGGCAGAACCGTTTTTCAGAGAGAGTCTGGCCAGCTTGCGAATCTGAGCAGTGATTAATTCGACATCTCGAATATTATCTAAGAAAATGTTGCGTTCTGCTGCCTTTAATCCCATCTTTTTGGCCATAGAATATCCCACAGAATCCCCTGATGTCTTGCTGTCAAGAAAGAAAAGATTTCTCTTTTCGAGACCTGTGAGAACAACACGCATCTTCTCTTCGTTTTCCGTAAATTTAGACCCCATATGGTTATTGACACCCTTTATGAATGGTACTGATCTTATGTCCGCATCCAATTTTCTCAATAACTCTTCATCGTTCATATCCAGAAGAAGCGTACCATCGCCCGGGTTTTTTTGTGGATACCTGTGTGGTTCCATCGGGAGATGAAGCATTACCTCTCTCCCCATAACATGGGCTTTTTGGGCTAAGGATTTAGAATATGGACCGAAGGGAAAGATCGAAAACGTCAGCGCAGCATCGATCTTGAACAGTTCCTCTGCTCGACCATTATTATAGCCTAAATCATCAATGATGATTGCCACTTTATAAGCTCGTGCAGGGGCGATTTCTCTAGGAGTAACCCTTTCAGATACGTCGCCCTGTTTTATATGGGCGTCCCTGGGCACTTTCTCAGAAAGAGCTTTCGGGGGTTTTACAGGCCCGGGGGCCTCGTATTTCGTTCTCTGCTTGGTATACAGTAAGATCACTGTAATCGCCAAAACCGCTAGTAAAGAGATCAAAGACAACAGAGCAACGCGAGAAAAGTCTTTCTTTTTACGGCTTTTTTTTCTTGATCCACCCTTCCTTCCCTTTTTTCTTTTCTGGACCATAGAAGATAGGAATCCTCTCCCCGATTTGGTTTCTTATGAGGTGTTCCCCGCCCTCACATTCTTTCTGAATATATACCAGCTCCTTAGTAGCTCCAATGCCCTCTCTAGTTGGGAATCCTCAAATAC
>JBDRGH010000294.1:0-5241 GCA_043818015.1 Pseudomonadota bacterium | reverse complement strand
CTGCCAGGGTAAGGGAAGTGAGAAATTTCCTGATCCTCTTCAATCCCAACCACTCCGCAAATGTGGGAGAGATTTCAATAAACGCTGCTACCATATAGAGGAGGAAATGCCAGGCAACGAGGAACATCACAGAGCTCACTCCGAATTTATTTCCAAGTATCGGGTTTACTATGTTCCACCAGCGACCGAGATCGATGAAGATTGCACCGGCATAAAATACGTATGCAAGAAAGGCATTGAGGATAGCTATTCTCGCAACAAAGTGATATTTTTCTGCTCGGAGTATATAGACCATAAAGGCAATAACATATCCACCTCCTGCAAATGCAACTCCTACCATGACGACAAATCCGATCCATATTCCCCAGGGAAAGTCACTGGAAGAGTGGGCAACAGATCCTAGTCCCATCACAAACCGGTATAGGAGCAAGGCGGCTCCAAGGAAGATTATAGGGAGAGAAATTACATTAAAGGGAGTGAGGAGTTTCCCTCTCGGCTTCAGCTCACCCCGGATGAAAACCAGAAAGTCCTTAAGACTATTTATCTCCCTTGTCGCTATCTTTCCATCCATTTTGATGCTCCTTATTCGACTTTCTTTTCTTCCCGTTTTGTTGCACGGCTTATCCCCAGTAGCAAAGCAGGCCAAAGAACAAGAACGAAGGGAACAGCGTAAAGAAAACCCGTGGTAAATTCTGGATAGGCAGTTGTTCCTAGATCTGTCCTGAAGCCAATCTGTTCAAAGGGAACTGCGGAGAGATAAAGGTGCGATGTGCCACCCACTTCATACTCACCATATATGTGGTGGACATACTTCCCAGAATTTTGGTAAATTCTCCTCTTACCTTCCTCGAGAAGTTTCCGCCTTGTGCCAAATATCAATGCTTCCGTCGGGCATGCTTCAACACAGCCGGGCAGCTTTCCTTCCTTGAGTCGTTCCCAGCAAAGGATACACTTCTGCAGCTTGGGTATGGGGGTATCGTGTTCAAACTGTGGGACATCGAAAGGACATGAAATCATACAGTACCGGCAACCCATACAATTGGTATTCCAGATGACAGGTCCCTCTTTCGTTTTTTTCATCGCCTTCACGAGGCATGCAGCTACACAGGCAGGCTGGTTACAGTGCATGCATCGCCTCGTCACAAAGACCCTTCCGTTTTCTGTGTCATAACCGTTGACAACCGTCCACCGTGTCTCCGTCAGTCCCCTTTTCTTTTCCAATACAGTGTCATCAGATATATCAGGTATAGGGAGGTTGTTCACCTCAGCACACCCTTTTTCGCAACGCCGACAGCCAATGCATCGGGTTGTGTCGACAAGAATACCGTGGAACTCCTTGACCCCAGAAACATCCAGAGCCCTGGCACTAGAAGGCATCAAAATATTCCCACAGGCAGCTCCTACTATCCCTGCTCCTATGGTTTTAAGGAATTCCCTCCTGTCCATCTGAACTTCCTCCTTCGTATTGTGTTAACCGAACCAGCGCGCCTACCTCTTCTCTTCAGGAATCTAGCAAGGGTGGTTTCTTTGCAGTTATTTACGTTTTTCAGCGTGACAATCAATGCATTTTAGAGCTTTAAGGTTCATCTTCTGATGACAGGCCATACACTGACGATGATACGCGGCGACGAGTCTTGGTTTCTTTAAATCTCGAAGATCAAAAGTAATAGTATGGCAGGTACTGCAATATGGAGGATGCTTCTTGGGTTCAATTGGGCTGTAATGATGACAACCCAAACATACAGTTGCCTTGTCTGAATGAAAATAGCTGGCTAACTTGTTTTTGTCTGAAATATTGGTTAACTTTTTTATTATTTTGGAATGGGGAAACTTTGCTGGTTTATACTCCTTTTCTAATACGGTAATATTGATCTCTTCAGCCAGTTTTTCCGGAAGAAGCTCAATCGTGGCATCAAGCTTCGAAACAGCCCTAACCTCTCCCAATGGTCCACTATGACAACGGCCACAAGATGCCTCTGTTAGACCACCTTTCATCAAGTGGTGACACCCAGAACAGGATGGTTCTGACTTTTGAAGCTCATGGCAACCAATACAACTCCATTGAGAAGATACTTGATGATATGCCTCTGCCAAAGTGACTCCACCACCTTCTTTGCTTCCTTTTAGAGTATGACATTTTTTACAGCCATTGAGGGTCTCATGGTGGCAGGTTCGACATGATCGGGTGTAGCCCTCGTGGGTTTTGTGATCGAAGGGAACCTCTTTCATCCTGCTATCTTCGATCTTGATAAGAACCTTTCCCGGTTGTTTACGATCCGGTTTAGGAACCCCGGCTATCTCTTCGGACGTCGGCTGTTTTCTCTCGAGGTGGCACACAATACAGGCAAAAGGGCCTGCCTTTTTGCCCTTATTCTTCCGCTCAATATGACAATTTATGCAGTCGGAGTGCGCTACATTTCGAAAAGAACGCCTCTTCTCCTCATCTTTTTCTCGGTGGCAATCACGGCAGGAAGACTCTGTTTCTTTCTTGTAAAGCAGTTTCTTTTCTTCTTCACTATATATGTGATGGCATAACTCACATTTCTTCTCTAAGGACTTTTCATGCTGATAATGGAGATAATAGTCGAGTTCCACCGAACGCAACCAGTCTGCCGGTTGTTTTTTAAGAACGTGGCATTCCCCGCAGGTTACAGGACCGGATTTTTTGCCTAGCTTTGACCTTTCGTTGTGGCATCCTATACAGTTATCATGATACGATTTCCTGAGTCTCTCTTCAGTTTTGTCATCCCTCAGCTTGGGATACGTAAAGATAAACCTTCCCTTCTCATCTTGAGGATGACATACTCCGCAACTTTCTTTTTCCAGGGCAACCGTATGTTTATCATGGTAGAACCCCACCGAAGGCCGCTCTAATTCCTTGAATTTATCTATGTCCGCAATGAGGATTGGACGGTCGACAACCCCGTCTTTTCCTTTGTCTTCAGACCGGATATCCTCTGTCTCCCCAAACAAGAAGAAAAAAAACATACAGATCCCGATTATAACGATAAAAGCAAGGACTTTTTTATTCATTTCCTGTTCCTTCTTGTTTTATTAGACTTTTAGATCCTCAGGGATTTCCATAGCATCCACGAGTAGTTCACTGAAGAACTTGGCATGCATCCCGAGCTTATAAAAGTTAATGATATCTTCAATCCCACTATGGCAGTTATGGCATGGGGTAACAACGATCTCAGCGCGAGTTTCCTTGAGCTGTTCTGCCTTAATTCTGTTACCCTCCACACGGCTCCTCTTCCACGGTGGGCCACAATTAATTACGCCTCCGCCTGCACCGCAGCAGTAATTGTGCTCGTATCGGGGAGAAACGTCCCTGAAGTCCTCACAGGTGGCCTGCATGATATAGCGGAGCATATCCCCCAGCCCTTTACCCCTTACGATGTTGCACGGTTCCTGAATAGTAACCGGTTTTTCAAATTTCTTGACAATCTTTATTCTACCGTCCCTAATGAGCTCGTAGTAAAACTGAACAGCGTGAATCACCGGTATTGGGGGGTTCTTCCAACCCAGTCCCTTGGGCCCGTCGTATACGGCCCCACGAAACGCATGGCCGCATTCACCCATCACGATCTTCTTTACCTTAAGCCTGAACGCTGCCTCATGGTGTTTTCGCTCAATTCGGTTACTGATCTCGAAGTGGCCGGAGAACATGGGCATATTACTATTGTCCCAACCGTCAAAGGAAGGCATCGTCCAATCCATGCCCGCCACAGTCATAATGATTGCTATATTACCCAGAAGCTGGGCAAGGAACTTCGGCTCTGGTCCAATAACCGAATACATGATTTCGGCACCTTCTTTATCGAGCGGAATCCGGACATTCTTGACCTCCATCTGCGCCTCTTCTTCCTGCCACTGGAGAGTGTCAATCCATTCATCCTGCTTGACCCACATCTGGTTCATGGTAACAGCATGACTGTTGACCGTATCCTGTAAGTATTGGGGGACCACCCCCAAGAGGGCGCATATACGCCGAACCAAGAAAAGCAGATAGGCAATATCAATACCGAAAGGGCAGTACATACTGCAGCGCCGGCAGCCATTGCATTCTGTGTGGGCTATCCTCGAACAAGTTCTGATAAATTCACCATCAACCTTACCTTTTCTTTTTATAAGTTCCCACAACGTCTGTTTCACTTTGCCCACCGGTGAAAATCGAGGATCCTCGTCATGGGAGATATAAAAATGGCACGCCTCGGAGCATAGTCCGCAATGAACGCAGGTTTGCAGGTACACCTTTAACCGGGCAGTAGCCGCCTTAGTTAAAATGTTATTTATTGTTGTTTCTATCCTCTCGGCGGTGAGTTCTTTTGTTGTTTCATCGAGGCCGCGATCAACAACAATAGCCTTTGCAGGTTCAGCCATGAGCAAACCTCCTAAAAACTTATGTCCTTACCAATCCCTTGAGTTACGCACTGCACCGAATTCGCAGCCCATATATGCTCTCGTAAAGGCGAAAAAGAGCATGTGGCTCAGCCTGGTGAACGGGATAGCCATCAGCATGACTTCACCGGATAAGATGTGAAGAATCAACATCGTTTTGTACGGAAATAATTGGTGATAGGCCAGGAATCCGGTGAGAAATGGCGCCACAGCAATTGCCAGCAAGGCGTAATCGGATGCAAAAGTGACGAACCTAACCTCGGGGAGTAGTAATCTTCTGATCAGGAAACAAATTGCGGCCAAAATAACGATTACAGTCATTACGTCGCCGGTCCCCTCAGGCAACGTCCACCAGCTGATTTTCCAGGACTGGTACCAGAGTAGATTATGGGACAGGAGAAAAATGGGTGTTAAGACCAGACAGATATGAAAGGCGAAAGTTATAACTGTCATCGCCGGCCGTTTTCTCATGTTAGTGGTTGCAAAGGGGATAACCCAGTGAATGAGGGATCGAAGGCTGTACTTCAGGCTCATATATGGGTATATGACTTTCTCGTTCTTTGCGAGTTTAAACATCGTAACCAGCCGGTAAATACTACCCCCAATGAAGACTATAAATGAAACCCACACCAGTGGTCCGCTCACAAATTCATACATTTTTTCTTCACTCCCCGTTATTCATCGACCTTTATACCATCTTAGATTTCGTCCAGCGGTATTACACGACGATAATATTTTCCCCCCTCTACCCCTCTTAGCAAAAGCTTCCTCCCGTCAGGGCTAAAGACTGGGCTCCAGAGGACTTCGAAGTCATGCTTCCCGATCTTACCATCCAAGACA
>JBDRGH010000293.1:0-3388 GCA_043818015.1 Pseudomonadota bacterium | reverse complement strand
TGTTCAGGCCAGGGAAGAGGAAGTTGAAAAAGCGGGGAAGGTGATCCCGAGCGATGACGTATCCGTTGGAGACAGCGATTCGACACGAAGATACACTGGGAGAAGGATATCACTGGATTTCAAGGATGCAGATATCAAGAATCTCTTTCGGTTAATCGCTGAGGTAAGCAATCTCAATATAATCGCCGGAGACGATGTCAAGGGTAAAGTTACAATCCGAATGGTTAATGTCCCTTGGGATCAGGCATTGGACGTAATTCTAGCCACCAATAACCTCGGAAAAGTTAGGGTAGGAAATGTCGTTAGAATCGCCCCTTCTGAAAAACTCAGGGCCGAAGAGAAGACCCTGATAGCGTCGAAGAAGGAAACGGAAGAGGTTGAACCACTCGTTACAGAGATAATCCCTATAAACTATGCCACGGCTAAAGATGTGTTGGCCCAAATAGAGGGCAAGTTATCAAAGCGGGGGAAAAGCTCCGCCGATGAGAGGACAAACTCGATAGTTATTACGGACGTCGCAGGAGTTCGAGAAGACGTAAAAAAGATAATAGGCGAACTGGACAGCGCCACGCCGCAAGTACTGATCGAGGCAAGAATAGTACAGAGCAACCCTACATTTACTCGGGAGCTGGGTATTCAATGGGGCGGCACCCTTACAAAACCTCGTGGGTTGGATACCTACACCATTGCAGGGGAAGCAGGGAGTAACTATGCCATAAACCTACCTGCCAGCTTAATCCATGGGGGATTGGGTTTTGCCTTTGCAAAATCTTCAGCAACATTGGATATCAAGTTAACGGCCATGGAGAAAGACGAAAAGGTAAAGATTATATCGAGGCCAAAAATCGTTACGCTCGATAATACACAGGCAATGGTAGAACAGGGAGTGGATCTCCCATACCCCACGTTGAGTTCAGAGGGTACGATATCGACGGAATTCAAGAAGGCTACCTTAAAGCTGGAGGTTACGCCCCATATTACACCGGATGGCAGTATCAGAATGAAGGTTCTGGTAAAGAAAGATCAGAAATCTGCTCAAACGGGATATGGGGGAGAACCGGGCATAGATACGAGGAGTGCTCAAACTGAAGTCCTGGTAAAAAACGGAGAGACAACGGTAATTGGCGGAATCTACGAAAGAACGCAAACGTATGTGACGAGTGGGGTCCCGTTCCTCTCAAAGATTCCGATCTTGGGCTGGCTATTCAAAAACAAATATAAGAAGGACGAAATTACGGAACTCCTGATATTTCTCACCCCCACCATTATCAAACAAACACCCGTCACGTAGGAAAGCACGGAACGTAACCAGATCTACCAATGGTCAATACTACTGACTGAGGTGGACTTCATGATAAAGTATCTCACGGCAGGTGAATCGCATGGAAGCTCTCTGACAACCATCCTTGAAGGTATACCCGCCGGTATGACTCTGTTAGAGGAGGACATAAATATTGATCTTGCCCGGAGGCAGAAAGGTTACGGTCGAGGACAACGGATGAGCATAGAAAGGGACCAGGTTCAGATAACCTCTGGAGTTCGATGGGGCAAGACTATAGGGTCTCCGATAACTATGGTGGTACAGAACAGAGATTGGGACAGGTGGAAGGAAGAGATGTCCATTTCCTCTCACTATGAAGGTAGGGGGCTACGCCTTACCAGACCTCGACCAGGGCATGCTGACCTTGCCGGTGCTATCAAGTACGGCCACAGGGATATGAGAAATGTCCTTGAACGCGCCAGTGCAAGGGAAACCGCTTGCCGAGTTGCTGTCGGCGCTGTAACAAAATGTCTTCTTCGGGAATTCGATATCAACGTAATGAGCCACGTGACAGAAATAGGCGGGATACGTACCGATGTTCATAACCTATCCCCGGAGGAGATATGCCGACGAGCTGAGGCTTCGGAACTGAGGTGTGCTGATGGTGATGCTGAGATACAGATGAAAGCTAAGATAGATGATGCAAGAGCCAAGGGCGACTCTTTGGGAGGGATTTTTGAGGTATTGGTCACCGGAGTGCCTATTGGACTCGGCACATATGCCCAATGGGACAGAAAGCTCGATGGTAGAATAGCTCAGGCGTTAATGAGCATACAGGCAATCAAGGGAGTCGAGATCGGTTTGGGCTTTGGGTCCGCCAAGAGATCGGGGTCTCAAGTTCACGATGAGATACACTATCGGCCACCGCTCAAAGACTGTAAAGACCCATCGGGGGGGGCTTTAGACAAGGAAACTCAAGTATCTAAGGCCGGAGTGGGTTTTTACAGAAAGACCAATAATGCAGGGGGTATTGAGGGAGGGATCTCGAATGGGGAACATATAATTGTTCGGGCAGTTATGAAACCTATCCCTACATTGCGAAGACCCTTAGGGTCGGTAGACATTGATACCAAAGAGAGTTCTGAGGCCGCGGTAGAGAGGTCTGATACCTGCGCTGTTGCGGCTGCAGGTGTCATCGGCGAGGCAGTAGTGGCGATTGAAATTGCTGACGCCTTTCTAGAGAAGTTCGGGGGGGATTCTACTGAAGAGATAAGGAGGAATTATGAGGGGTATTTGAATTACGTTTACAACTATTGAGGGGTTTGGAAGAGTTTTCAGAGATGCCGGTTATGAAGTTCAATAAGAATATAGTACTCGTTGGATTTATGGGGACGGGAAAGACGGAGGTTGGAAAGACCCTAGCGAGGGATTTTTCCCGAGAATTTATTGATACTGATGATGTAATAGAAAAAAAGCTTGGTTGTACGGTACCTGAAATATTCGAGAAATATGGGGAAGGGTACTTCAGGGACAAGGAGAGGGAGGTAGTAAAAGAGCTTTCGATGTTGCACGGGTTGGTTATAGCTACTGGTGGAGGTGTAGTAATCAATCCCGAAAATATCCATGACCTGAAGAGCAATGGTGTGGTGATATGCCTTACGGCGACACCAGAGGCTATCTTTTCCCGAATACGTGGAGATAACTATCGTCCCTTAATATCTACCCCTGGAAAGCTGGAAAAGATCAAGGAGTTGTTAGAATCAAGAAAGGCCTTTTACGCCCGGGCTGATGCAGTGATAGACACCACGGATAGGGGAGTGTTAGAAGTAGTCTCGGAGATCAAGGGAATATTGAGTGCTTCGATATGATTAGAAAAGCAAGAGTGGGGGATGGCAAAGAGATTCAGCATTTGATAGGGACCTATGCTAAAAAAGGGGAGATGCTACCTCGTTCTCTCAGTGAGATTTATGATAATCTGAGAGATTTTTGTGTTTACGTTGATGAAGGGTCAGAGAACATAATCGGAATATGTGCCATGCATATCTGTTGGGAAGACTTGGCAGAAATAAGATCTCTGATTGTGCGCGAGGAATTCTGGCGCAAGGGGATCGGTACGAAACTTGTGGA
>JBDRGH010000292.1:0-3740 GCA_043818015.1 Pseudomonadota bacterium | reverse complement strand
TTGGAGATATCCCCAGCATCTGACAGGCGTCTAAAGCACCACACCATCCCGTATGCCTGGATACAACCCTTTCGGGAGTGTTTTCAGTCCGTTCCCGTTCCATCAACTGACTAAATACAGGGTAGTGTTCTTCCATTATGGCATCTATGACAGCCATACCTGCCCTCGCGTCATCCCCGGTTATACCCAATTTTGAAAGATTCGGTCTTATCATTTCTGCCATTCCAGCATGCAGCCTGGCGTGAATCCTCACGGCCTCTTCTTTACCGATCTTCTCTCCTACAGCCATTACATAAGCTATATGTGTTGCATAGCTCGTAGTATAGATTTTCTTCAATATGTCTTTGGAGACTTCCATCTGTGCACCTCCTGCATAAACAAAAAAAGATCCCGAAGTTGTGCCGCTCCCATCCCACTTCCGGGGACCGCTAAAGAATCGCACCACTGAACACATCGTAGACAAGCAAGTCTTCCTCTACTTTATATACCTTATGAGGAGTTTCCGGGGGGACGTTGAGAAGAGTACCTGGTACGAGAGCTAAATCTCCCAAACCTTTTACCCAGATCTTCCCTCTCCCCCTGAGTGGGTATATGATATCATGCTCTCTGTGAGTATGTTCCGGTATAGTTTCACCGTGGGGAATCGTTGCCAACAGTGCAGTAATTTCTACAGCATCGTCTTTCTTTGTTAGAAGGAGTTTTAATTTAACATTTCTGTTAAGGGGATGCGGCTCCCACTCGATCTTATCCTCTTCCTTATAAACATTGGGTTTCATTGACTCATCAAGTTCCCCTGCCTGACCTGGAACACCCCAACCTTCCTGGTCCACAACCATTGTATCCCTCCTTTTCAAAGAAAGATTTCAATATGGTACAAAGGCCATAATGAAACGGTTCTCCACCATGAGGATATCTGCTTCAGGAAACAGCAATAAGTACCGTTAACCGTATGCCTACCTGTACCTCAATTATCATGTAAAATCCAGTTTTTTCTTCGGTGAGGTTTTTTAAGCCATCTTGATCCGCCTGAGGCGGGTCAAAAACCCTGTGCTCCGGAGCGGAAAAGGGAATGTTGTGGGAGGAGGTAACTCGGGGCTACTGGTATCTCTGGTGCCGGCGTCAGACGTTTTTTCTCGAAAGCAGGAAATACGAAGATGTGAAAAGTTGGCTTATGACAGAGCGTTGAATATTTTCTTGCTATGGCTCAGTAGTTCAGTTAACATGAAACGACTAGTGCCCCCGGATTTTTGCCGGAGTGGTTGGCGTGAGTCTCCCTGGCATCATCGTATGTGAAATATGAGAGAAGCTATAAAAAGATAGTGTGCTTCGGTATTGGGTTGAGGAACAGATGCTGGTACTGATGATCGACAACTACGATTCGTTTACCTATAACCTGGTGCAGTACTTTGGTGAACTGGGAGTTACACTTAAGGTTATGAGAAATGACAAGATAACGTTGGAAGGGATAGAAGAGATAAACTCTGATAAGATCGTTATCTCCCCGGGGCCCGGGGCACCGAGTGATGCAGGCATCTCAAGAGACGTGATCAGATACTTCGGAAGGAAGAAATGGATACTCGGTGTATGCCTGGGTCACCAGTGCATTGGAGAGGTCTTCGGGGGGAAGATCAGAAGGGCTGATGTCGTTATGCACGGCAAGACCTCTATGATTCATCACGATGGAAAGGGTGTCTACCGGGGTGTCGAGAATCCATTTGAGGCTGCAAGGTATCATTCTCTGGTTATCTCGGAAGATGCATTCCCCAATTCACTTGAGATTACGGCCAAGACAGAGGATGGCGTTATAATGGGCACCAGACACAGGGAGTACACTATTGAAGGGGTCCAGTTCCATCCCGAATCGTTTCTTACCGGCGAGGGAAAGAAGGTTATCAAGAACTTCATAGACCTTTAGGGGCGTATCAGTGGACTTTTTGGATGGCGTGAAGGTCGGAACGCCTGTAGTAAAAGAGCTTTCAATTCCTTCTCTGCCTGAACCTGTCTTTGCGAGGATTCACGCAAGGCCTTTCAGTTTCTTCCTGGATAGCGGTATGGACAAATACAAGCTGGGAAGACATTCGTTCATGGGGTATGATCCTTTCTTAATACTGAGGAGCAAAGGCAAAAAGGTTCAGATTACCACAGAGGGGAAGACATACTCCGTAATAGGGAATCCCTTCTATATCATTGACCGGATTATCAGGCATTACAAGGTTCGATCGGATACAACCACTCCCCCATTCATTGGTGGAGGGGTTGGTTATTTTGCATATGACCTCTGCCATTTTATTGAGAGGTTACCAGCAACTGTAGTTGACGACCTCGGGCTCCCTGATTGCTATTTCTGTTTCTATGATCGGGTGTTGGCTTACGATCACCCAGAGGACAGGTGGTATCTCTGCGTAACCGGTTTCGATCAAACCCAGGATTCTGGATCGAGAAGAGGGGTGGAAGACTACATAAGACAGTCAGAACAAGAGCTGCTCACCGAGGTAGCAGACAACGGAACACGTCGATCAAACCCTGTCCATGCGCCACGATTGAGATCAACCCTTGAGTCAAACTTTACCAGAGAAGATTATCTAAGGGCTGTCCAGAAGGCCAAGGAGTATATCTTTGCAGGGGATATCTACCAGGTGAACCTGTCTCAGAGGTTTCATACAAAGCTTCCCATGGAACCGTACCGGTTATATCAGAAACTCCGGAGCATCAACCCGGCCCCCTTTGCCTGCTATCTGAACTTCGGTGACGTTACAATCGTAAGCTCTTCGCCGGAACGGTTTCTGAAGATGGAGGGGGATAAGGTAGAGACGAGACCGATAAAGGGGACTCGCCCTCGAGGCAGGGATGATTCTGAAGATAGAAGGTTAAAAGAAGAGCTCCTTGCCAGCACGAAGGATAGGGCGGAACTCAATATGATCGTCGATCTGGAACGGAATGACCTCGGGCGGGTATGTGACTATGGCTCGGTGAAGGTAACCGAACACGCGGTTGCGGAGACCTATGCTACGGTTTTTCACCTGGTTTCAACGGTGGAGGGAAGGCTGCTTCCGAGGTACAATTGCACAGATCTGTTGAAGGCCTGTTTCCCTGGCGGTTCTATAACAGGGGCTCCAAAGATTCGGGCCATGGAGATTATAGACGAACTGGAACCTACTGCCCGGAGCGTCTATACAGGGTCGATCGGATACTTGGGTTTCAACGATCATATGGACTTGAATATCGCTATTCGTACCTTCCTGATAAAGGGAGATGATGCCTATTTCCAGGTGGGCGGTGGGATAGTGGCTGATTCTACCCTCGAAGGGGAATATGATGAGACCCTCGATAAGGCAAGAGCACTCATTCAATCTCTGACCATGTAGTTCACCCAGAAGAATAAAGGATTTCCAATAATCCTCTTCCGCAAGCCTTGGATTTATTGAGACCTTTGAAAAAGTATACTGAAGTTTTAAAGAAGTATCCCCTTTCGCTTCAGCATCGATTTTTTGACCCATCTAAGCTCGCTCCATTGAAAATTCACGAACTCCCCGCCTCCGGTGGGTCAAACATGTGAATTTTCTGCATTTCACTCGCTAAGGTCGGTTCCCCAAAATCCAGATAAAATCGGGATTGGTTCGCTCTCAGAGATACTTTTTCATGTTGAACCAGTCCCGTGGTGAACCCGCCACAGCTCGATGGAAAGGCGTTTTAGGCAAAGCGTGCAGGCGGATCAGCTCTGTACCGACCAGCAAAAAACT
>JBDRGH010000291.1:0-9037 GCA_043818015.1 Pseudomonadota bacterium | reverse complement strand
AAAACTTCTATCCCATTTATCTCTGGCATACGTATGTCGGCTACAATCAGGTCAAAAGGAGTTTCCTCGACCTTCCTCAGGGCATCTATTCCGTTGGGAGATGTCTGAACAGAGAGTCCCTGTTTCGTTAATACCTTCCTCAAGAGGTTTCGCATCCTTTCTTCATCATCGACCACCAAGATCTGTGCATTTGCATTATTTGACATCGGCATCCTCACGTTGAATAGGCAATCTTACAGTCAAGCACGTACCCTCGTTGACCTTACTCTGGACATCAATGGTGCCACCATGATCTTCAACTATTCGATGACTTACGGTCAATCCTAAACCGGTCCCTTTATCTATGTCCTTAGTTGTAAAGAAGGGATCGAATATCTTTTGAATGTGCTTGGCGGGGATTCCAAGACCTGTATCAGAAATACTAATTGCCACAAATCTATTACCGTTTGAAGATGAGAATCGAGACTTATCCAACCTCGTGGATATGGTCAGAGCTCCCCCCTGAGGCATAGCGTGTAATGCATTTACGATTATATTTATGAAGACCTGTTGAAGCTGGTTATCGTCACCTATTATTGCCGGTATCTCTGATTGAAGGTCGGTGGCCACTTTAATTCTCTCTTTGGATATCTGGTGGTCTGTTAATTTTAGTACATCTCTAATAAGACTATTAATGTCTATAGATTTGAATTCCGGTTGATTGTATCGAGAAAAATTCAATAATTGGTGTATTAATTTCGTTATATGCTCGGCCTGGGAAATTATGACCTTTAGATCCTCGATCTTAGGGTCGTCTTCCGTCACTTCCATCATTAAATACTCTGCAGTACCCAAGATTACATTCAGTGGGGTACCCACTTCGTGGGCTATCCCAGCAGCTAATTCTCCGACAGTGGCCAGCTTCTCAGATTGCTGGAGCTGCCGCTCTATTCGTTTCAACTCTGTAAAGTCTTTACCTACTCCCAATGTCCCGATGAGCTCTCCCTTACTATTCCTCAGGAGAGATACAGAGAGGTTCATAGTGACCTTCTTGCCGTCCTTTACAATCATCTCAGTTTCATAGTTCTGCAGCCTGCCTTCTGCATACAGTATCTTCATTATCTTCTTTGCTTCGTCTCTCCCCATTACATAGTAGTTTGATATAGGGGTTCCTAACACTTCTTCCGATTTGCAACCAAGTATATTTTCAGCACCCTTGCTGAAAAGGGTTACTATCCCCTTCATATCGGTTGCTATAAATGCATCTATCGAGCTGCTAACGAGGATTTCAAGATAAGACTCTTGCCTCTTCATATCTTTAGCTTTCACCTTTTTCTGTTTTTTTCAGCGCCACTGATTCTGTATCTATAAATAAAATAATACCAGAGTAACTTATTGAGGTCAATCGATTTTTGGAACCGTACGGTCTGATGATGAGCGAGCCGCCAAAGACTGACAACGGCAGTACTCCTAAAGTGGTTATCTTTGGGAATTGACTTTTAATAATCTTAAGATATAATGACCTGTCACATTATATCCCTTTGAGGCTTGAGTCGGAAGATTTTCGGGTCCATCCCGAGTCGGGAGGGATGGAAGAGGCGGATTTCAATTCAAGATAGAATGCAATTATTGGGGGAGTTCTTAACTTAATGCTTAAGGCCATTAAAGGATTTCACGACATACTGCCTGGCGAGGTGGAGAAGTGGCAATTCGTCGAAGCTAAAGCCAGAAAAATCTTCGAGGAGTTTGGGTTTTCAGAAATAAAGATCCCTATTGCAGAGAGGACAGAACTGTTTACTCGAAGCATTGGGGAGACTACCGATATCGTCGAGAAGGAAATGTACACTTTCCCCGATCGAAATGGAGAGTTGATTACCCTTCGCCCCGAGGCTACTGCCTCAGTTGCCAGGGCATATATTGAACACAGGCTTTACGAGAATGCCCGGGTGGCGAAGCTATACTGTATCGGCCCTATGTTTAGGCATGAAAAACCTCAAAGGGGCCGATATCGACAGTTTCACCAAATAAATGTTGAAGTCTTAGGAACGGCTTCCCCGGTCATGGATGCTGAAATAATGGCTATGTTGAACCATTTCTTGACTGAGACAGGCGTAGGTCCGGTTGAACTCCAAATTAACAATCTCGGCTGTTCTAACTGTCGAGTTCGGTATAGGAACGAGTTGAGGGGATTTCTAGTAGGTAAGTCATCGGATCTATGTGCGGATTGCCAACGAAGGATTGACACGAATCCCTTAAGGATCTTCGACTGTAAGAATAAAGTCTGCCAAGATATAACTTCTTCGGCTCCAAACATTCTGGAATACGTTTGTTCAGGTTGCAGCAAGAACTTTGAAGATGTTGGGAGAAATCTGGAACGACTGGGTGCGCTATACAGGATTAACCCCCGTTTGGTGAGAGGACTTGACTACTATACGAGAACCGCCTTTGAGGTTATAACCGATAAATTGGGAACCCAGAATGCTGTGGCTGCGGGAGGAAGGTATGACGGTTTAATTAAAGATCTGGGTGGCCTTGATATACCCGGTTTGGGGTTTGCTGTTGGATTAGAGAGGGTGGTTGCCCTTATTTCTGAAGAGGAAAGTTTTTCGAGCCAACCTTATGTCTTTATTGCCTCCCTCGGAAGTGCAGCTAAAGACGAGGCGTTACAATTGGCAAACAGATTACGGCTCAAAGGCATTAAGACCGAGATGGACTATGAAGAGAGCAGTTTGAAAAGTCAGATGAGATGGGCCAACAAGTTAAAGACCAAATTTGTAATAATCATCGGTGATGAAGAACTGGCTAAAGGGTCGGTTATTCTACGAGATATGAAGGACCAGAGACAAGAGGAGGTTGAACTGGAACGGGTAATTGAAGAAGTGACGGTGCGAAGAGAAATAACCTAAAATAACTTGATTTATCTCTCTCAATATAGTACAAGATTTAATTAGTTCTCAAAAACAAAAGGATAGGTATCCTTGCTCTAAACCGTGGTTTAGAGCCACTTGGACCAGAAGGAGGGTATTTGTGAGGGCATATGAAACGGTTTTTATAGCGGATGCTGATATTTCTGAAGAGGATGTAGATTACATCACAGAAAGGGTTTCTGGAATAGTCAGGGACTTTAATGGTAAACTCCTCAAAATAGAGAAGTGGGGTAGAAAAAAACTTGCTTACGCGGTGAAAAAGAGAACTAAAGGATACTATTTCCTCTTAAGTTTTTTAGGTGATCATACATTGACCACTGAGCTGGAAAGAATCCTTAAACTGGACGATAGGATTCTAAAGTACTTAACAGTAAAGGTTGATAAACATACTGAACTAGACGCGGAAGAAGAAGAGAAACCGAAGGGAGAAGAAGCGAAAAAAGAGCAGGATACGGAGGAAGGAGCTGTCCAGGAGGAGAAATAACCGACTAAACTACCATTTGACTGGGAGGAATCGATGGCACTAGAGCGAGATGTAAGAAAACGAACTTTCACAAGGCGAAAGATTTGCCGCTTTTGCGCTGACAGCGCTTTAACAATAGATTACAAAGACTATTCAACCCTCCGCAATTTTACGACAGAGAGAGGCAAAATAATTCCCAGGAGGATTTCTGGAACTTGCGCTAAACACCAAAGAAAGGTCATGAGGGCAATTAAAAGGGCGAGGAATATTGCCCTGTTACCTTTTACCACAACATCAAGCCGGTAAAACCAGAGGTTTCTGAACATTGAAGATGCGGTTTGATCTAACCTTTTGTTCTCTTGTGAGGAGCATCTTCGTTGGCTCAGGATGTTAATACGGATTTTAACAGAAATTTTATCTCTGGGATTATTGTAACCACCCTGTTTCTTCTTGCACATGTATTCATTCCCTTCCTGGGTATCTTTATAAGTGTCCTTACACCGCTACCAATATTATTTTATTATCAAAAGTTGGGAAGATTCCCCGGCATTCTTATCGCTGTCATAGCATCGATAATAGCTATATATTTTCTAAAACTATTTGAGACCCCATTCAGAGTGTTTCTTATCGTAGAATTTGGGATTGTGGGTCTCACCCTTTCTGAGATGTTACGGAGGGAGCTGTCGATTGAAAAGACAATTTCGTATTCTGTTCCTGTCGTTCTGGGAGCTGGGGTAATACTTGCCTCTTTATACGGTGCCATCAATTTTGTTAACCCTTGGGCTCTTGTTGTTCAAGAAATCAACGAAAAGGCGAACCAAACTATTATGCTGTACCGGGAACTGGGGATGCCGACTGAGGAGGTAGAGTTATTCAAGGCTTACTCGCGCAATTTAGCGAATTTCTTGATCAGGTCTTTTCCTTCTCTTGCAGTCGTTGGGACAGTGGTTGTCATCTGGATGAATCTTCTGATAGCAAAGAAACTCTATCGGATGCGAAAGCTTAAGTTTCCTGACTTTGGTGATTTATCTGAGTGGGAAGCCCCAGATATTCTGGTATGGGGAGTAATCATTGGGGGGCTCCTTTTGGTCTTCGGGGTTTTAGCACTGAAGAGTGTCGGTTTAAATATATTGATTATTTCTCTCTGTTTTTTCTTTTTTCAAGGCTTAGCGATCGTGTCTTACTTCTTCCAGAGGAAGCAAATACCTGTCATCCTGAGAGGCGTTGGCTATCTGCTGATAGGCGTTCAACAGGTTTTCTTGTTCATTGTAATAGGATTGGGACTGTTTGATATATGGGCTGATTTCAGAAGACTAAAAAAAGAACGGGTGTCACGATAAATGGAGGCGAACTGTGAAGGTTATCTTGTTGGAGGAAATACCATCAATTGGTAAGATGGGGGATGTAATTAGGGTTGCTGATGGATATGGAAGAAACTATTTGATCCCCCAAAAGAAAGCCGTAGAAGCGACGGCCAGAAATCTCAAGGAGTGGGAACGCCGAAAGGATCTAGTGAAAGATAAACTAGGCAGAGCCAAGAAGGATGCTGAGAGGTTTGCCAAGAAAATTGAGGGGTTATCTTGTACCATTGCTAAACAGGCCGGGGAAGAAGGTAAACTCTTTGGTTCAGTAACATCTATGGATATTGAGGAGAGCCTAAGAGAGAAAGGTGTTGAGATTGATAGAAAGAAGATTATTCTGGAGGAACTGATTAAGCAACTCGGTGTATATACAGTTCCCATAAAGCTCCATCCGGAAGTCGTTGCCAACTTGAAAGTATGGGTTGTCAAAACCTGACATTGCCAATTAGTAACCGGTATTAACCACGTGCTGGAGTGTACAACATGATCGATAAAGAGCTTCCGCAATTTAAGCTCCCTCCGCAGAATATCGAGGCTGAACAGTCGGTACTGGGTGGCATCTTACTGGAGAATGAGGCGTTACATCGTGTATTAGAGGTGTTAGATGGAGAGGATTTTTACCGCACTGCTCATCGCAAGATCTTCCTCTCTATGATCCAACTTTATGAAAAAAACGAGCCCATAGATCTAGTGACTCTTACCGATACCTTGAAGAGTAAAAATCAGTTGGATGAAATGGGGGGAGTTTCATATTTGACATCCTTGGTAGACAGTGTTCCCACTGCTGCTAATATGTCCTACTATGCGAAGATTGTAAAAGAAAAGTCAATCCTTAGAAGATTAATCCACACAGCCTCTGAAATTGCCTCCATGAGCTACGAAGATACCGGTAATGTCGATGAGGTGTTAGATCAGGCGGAAAGAGCTATATTTGAAATCTCAGAAAACAAAATAAGACCCTCATTCTTCCCCATAAAAGAGATGATTAAATACAGCTTCGCAGCTATTGAGAGACTGTATGAGAAAAAGGAGCTTGTAACAGGAGTTCCTACCGGATTTGAAGGGGTAGACAAGTATACTTCTGGTCTTCAGCCGTCCGACCTTATTGTCGTTGCTGGCCGTCCCAGTATGGGGAAAACCAGCTTTGCCCTGAATATTGCTCAATATGCGGCTGTTGAAACGCATGTACCGGTTGCCATATTCTCACTAGAGATGTCCAAGGAACAGCTTTGTTTGCGAATGTTGTGTTCGGAAGCAAAAGTCGATGCCCAAAGATTGCGAAGTGGATTTCTAAGTGAAAGCGATTGGCCAAAACTTACCCGAGCAGCAGGGAGCCTCTCTGAAGCTCCCATATTTATTGATGATACACCTGCCTTGTCTATTTTGGAGGTGAGGGCAAAAGCAAGGAGACTAAAGAGCGAACAGAAGTTAGGACTGATTATTATCGACTATCTTCAGCTAATGCGGGGAAGAGGTAACGTTGAAAGAAGGGAGCAAGAGATATCCGAGATCTCTCGATCCCTAAAAGCCCTCGCTAAAGAGTTGAACCTTCCGGTAGTGGCCCTTTCCCAACTGAACCGAAGAGTTGAGGATCGGTATGACAGAAGACCTCAGCTCGCTGATTTACGCGAATCAGGAGCTATAGAACAAGATGCTGACGTGATTATGTTTATCTATCGTGATGAGATGTACAACAAATCCGAAGATGTTGATAATAAAGGGATTGCAGAAATCATCATCGGCAAACAGAGAAACGGGCCCGTTGGGGTAGTGAACCTAACATTCACCGATAAATTCGCTACCTTTGGAAACCCGCCGCTTACGGAACATTATTAGTTGATTCCTCGATAGATCCTTTTGCAGACAGAAATGCCTCTGAGCACCCCATATAACGTTCTCTATTCATAAGTCCTGGTGAAATGGGGGCTTGTGCTTGCGACTCTCGCCGCCCAAAGGGCGGGAGGCCAACTGTTCTTTCGCGGGCCGGCGTCGGCCATAGGCGGATCGGGGAACGTTTCAGACAGAGCGAAAAAGGGCTAGAACAGAAGCCTATTGATTGATCTTTCTCAGACGGCAGAGGACCTGTACGCCTCAATGGATGCTATGAGGTAACATTGTGTCCTTGAATATCTTTCCCTTTACCTTTTCTAATGCTTCTCTCTCAATCTGCCTTATCCTTTCCTTTGAGAGATTGAATTTACTGGCGATCTGTTGCAATGTTAACGGGTCGTCTGCCATGACCCGGTGCGTTATGACAAATTCCTCTCTCTCATTGAGATGGATCAGGGCCCTCGAAATCACCTCTCTGAGAAGCCTCTCTTCTTCAGAAACAATCACGTTCTCTTCCGGGTCAATACCTTCAGTCGGAATGAGATCAAGATAGGTTAAACTGGTATCGTCATTTATCGCCTGGTCTAGCGAAAAATCCTTATTCGCCGAGACCAACTCTGTTTGCATCATGGTCTCATCTGCTATGGCCAATTTTTCTCTCAATACATCGAAACACTGATAGTTTTCAATGCTGTCATTGGCCTCTTCTCTATCTTTATTGTTCTTGTAAAAGAGAGTTTTCTGCGTTCTATTGGTGGCCATCTTTACTATGCTCAAAGAGCGTACAATAAAGTTCTGTACATACGCTCTAATCCACCAAACCGCATAAGAGATTAAGCGATAGCCTCTTTCGGGATCGAATTTCTCAATAGCTCTCATCAAACCCAAGTTGCCTTCTTGGATAAGATCCAATAGATTCACTCCATATGATCTATACTCATTCGCGATCAGCACGACAAAGCGTAAGTTCGACCTCGTTAACTCTTGGGCAGCTCTTAGATCGTTGTTTTCCCTGAACCTGATGGCTAATCCCAACTCTTCTTCTCGACTTAGAATAGGGACTTGGCTGATCTCTTTCATATAGGAGTCGAGCGAGGTTTGCTGTTCCAACAGTGTCATCACAATCACCCCCAATTCAAACGGTTGTTAGCACTCACTGATGAGTGCTGCTAAAATAGCATAGTATTACTTCTTTATCAAGCCGGCTGAAATAATATAGCGGATACTGAGAAATTATAATCAGGCATTACTAGCTAATATCGTTTTTAATCTTTAGATTACTGAAATTATATCTGCTGTTCTCTTGGAAATGGCATAAGTCATCGCTCATCACAAAAGAGGTAGGGATTAGTTGCGAGTTCCTGGTTTATCTCGGGCTGGGAAAACACGAAGAAGCCTTTCCAAAGGAGAAAAACGGCTTGTCGGGCAGTCTCCGCTTGACAAAGGACGAAATGGTTACTAATATATTTTATTTTTAGAAATGAGTGGAGTCTTATGGGTGGGCGAAGGGTAGGGTATTAGGCTGTCGAGGAGCATTTGATAGAGTTCGTGGTTTATGGGCTATTCTTGGGATTGATAGAGGGAAGACGGCTCTGAAGATCGCATACCGGAAGTAGTCGGCACGTGATTGCAGGAGACCGAGCGTAAGCTGATACCACCTGAACGTGAGTGACATTGGCGAGAGATTTGACCATAGGGTTTTTACTTTGGCTATTTCTTCGGTGGGATTTAAGGTTCGGGGATTGACGAGATATGTTGGGTGGCAAAATAGGCCACAGGCTTGACCCCTACGTCTCTAAGGTAGCTGGTGGCTTAGGCAACAATTACCTAAGCCCCAGCCTGTTGACGTTGCTGGGGTTGTTGATAAGTGTTTTGGGAGCGATCGCTCTTGCTTATGGAAGATGGAAAATAGCAGGGGGGTTGATCCTATTCGCGGGTGCCTTCGACATATTGGATGGAGCTGTTGCGAGAACTTCCGGAAAGGTGAGTAAGTTTGGGGAACTTTTTGATTCGGTCATTGATAGATATTCAGATTTGGTTCTTCTCATTGGCTTGATAGTTTTTTACTCTAGGAGTGGAAATATCCCGCTGGTAATACTGACGTGCGCGACGTCCTTAGGAACTGTTTTGGTGCCCTATACCAGAGCGAAGGCAGAGATCTTCATTCCTCGATGCGATGTTGGCTTAATGGAAAGGGCGGAACGAATTATCTTGTTGGTTATAGGGGCTATCTTTAACCTGATGCACATTATTCTTTGGATTCTCGCAATACTCACCCATGTTACAGTATTCCAAAGGGTTTATTTTACCTGGAAAGAGGTTAAGAAATAAAGGGTTGCAAATTATAGGACCCCATGGTAACATTTTTTTGTCGGTTATTGCGAATAGACCGAAATGCGCTAGACGATAAGACGGAATGAAGGACTACTAAGATTTAACTGTATCCCATAAACATTATTTTTTTCTGGTTCAAGTTT
>JBDRGH010000290.1:0-2430 GCA_043818015.1 Pseudomonadota bacterium | reverse complement strand
ATCTTTTTGAGAGAAACAGGATTCAGGTCGGCCTTCTTAACACCGAAGATCTCCTGAAAGGCCAAAATTATCAGTTTGAACCGCTTAGTCTGGAAATTCTTAAAACAGCCTCCGAGATAGACGATATTCCCGAGCTCCATGACCGACTCATTGCCGCAACTGCAAGGTATCTGGACATTCCTATCATTACCAATGATCCATTAATCAAAAAATCGCGATTCGTCAAAACCCTGAAATAATCAAAAGGCGCTGCGTCTTCGTCCTTATGCTGCGGTCACGCCTATGGGTCGATAGAATAAATGGTGCTCTGACCCCGGAAATATTCCACGAGGTCTAGCCCAACTTCCGCAGTTGGTCTCATTTTTCGGGAAAAATCCCGATCATTTTCCCGGAAACCCTCCTGATATCAGGGCCCATAGCGCTGAAAAGCGGATGTAGTGGAGACCAACCCCTTGCCTGCTATGCATGCCCAGTGGATAATATGGGCATGTACCTGCGCCGGAATAGAAAAAAGAAGGGTGACACACACTATGAGTACTGGTCTCTCGTTGAGTCCGTCAGATCAAAGAGAGGCCCCAGGCAAAGGATAGTAGCAACGATAGGCAAACTTCCCGGCCTCGACAAGGAAGAGCGCCTTGGATGGGAAGAGATCGGGCGTATTCTTTCCGGAAAGCCACGACCAGAAGCAAAGCTCTTTGAGAAGGAGGAAGAAGTGCCCTCATGGGCTACGGTGGATATCCGCCGTGTCAGTGTTGAGCGCCTGCGCCACTTCGGTGATGTCTATCTGGCACTTTTCTTATGGAGTAAGCTCGGCTTTGCAGAGTTCTGTAAAGAACATATGGCAGAAGGCCGGGAGGAGATGCCCTGGGCGGTCATAGCTGCAATCCTCGTCCTTGCCCGGTTCTGTGCCCCATCCTCAGAGTTGAGAATCGCAGAGTCATGGTACGGTAAGACGGCACTGGATGATCTTCTGGGGATTCCTTGTGAGAAGATAAACGACGACCGGCTCTACCGCGCTCTGGATGTGCTTTTGTCTTACAAGGATGATCTGTGTCGTCACCTTCAGAGACGCTACGGTGAGCTTTTCGGGGCGACCTTTGACTTTCTCTTCTACGATATCACCTCCACCTACTTTGAGGGAAGCGCTGAAGGCAACCCTCAAGCCAGAAGGGGATACAGCCGGGACAGTCGTCCTGATTGTCCACAGGTGTGCATCGGCCTGGTGGCCACGAAAGAGGGATTGCCCCTTGCTTTTGAGATCTTCGAGGGTAACCGGCCTGATGTAACCACCCCACAGGAGATGGTCGAGGCGATGGAGGCCAAGTACGGCAAGGCCAACCGGGTATGGGTTCTTGACCGCGGCATGGTCAGCGAGAAGAACCTGGAGTTCATGCGCAAGGCCAACGCCCGGTATCTTGTCGGTACCCCGAAGTCCATGCTCAAGAAGTTCGAACAACACCTTTTGGATCAAACCTGGGAAGAAGTACAGCCCGGGGTGGAGGTACGCCTCGTGGCCTCACCCGAGGGGACGGATGAAACCTTTGTGCTCTGTCGCTCCCGTGGACGGAAGGAAAAAGAAAACGCCATCCTCAACCGTTTTGTGGCCAGACTTGAAAGCAAGCTTCTCTGCCTGGCGGATCAGGCCGACAAGGGCAGGATTAGAGATAAGCAGAAGGTGGAGCGGCAGATCGGCCGACTTCTTGAGCGAAACAGTCGGGCTGCTTCGCTCTTCGCGGTTAGCGTGACGGAGAAAGAGAACCGACTCTCAATCCATATCAAGAAAAACGAAGAGCGCTACCGCTGGGCAATGGAGACAGGAGGCAGCTATATCCTTCGCACCAATTGGAGCGAAACCGATCCCAAGACCCTGTGGAACACCTATATCCAGCTTACGGAGGTTGAAGACTCCTTCCGCACTGTAAAACATGATCTGGGGATGCGACCTATCTTTCATCAGAAGCAGCACCGCATTCAATCACACATCCTGGTGTGCTTTCTTTCTCTGGCCCTATGGCGGAGTTTGCAACAGTGGATGAACGCCTCAGGACTCGGCACTGCGCCCAGAAAACTGCTGGAGGAGATGAGAGAGATCAAATCTCTTGACCTCCTTATGCCCACCAGAGACAAAACCATCAGACTGAGGGTGGTGGCTACCCCACCTCCCGAACTCAAGATCCTCTTACAGAGGTTGAAACTTCTTCTTCCCAATAGGCCAAAGATCGTTGAAAATGTAGTGGCGAAAATCACCTGATTGTCATCGTAACTACCTGTAATCACTCATCTCGAAATCTGTAACTGCGGAAGATGGGTTAGCTCTTTGAAAACGGCCACTCGTGCGCGAATGGGTGTGGGGAGGGGTCTCTGAAAGACCGCATATATTCATCCAGACGCTCGTCGAACGGCATCCCGCCGAAGGCGGGACCGTTTTCG
>JBDRGH010000289.1:0-3242 GCA_043818015.1 Pseudomonadota bacterium | reverse complement strand
AAAGCATCTATCACTGGCATAATCCTCAGCGAGACTAATGACAGGGCTGAATGCACCACCACTCAGGCTCTTAGCCGTCAATTTGACTCTGTTCCGGGCTTTGGCTGTAGTGATTGTAGGTGTCATAGTCATCTCTTCTTCTCTGCCAATGAAAGTCAAATGAAAATGAGATTGAACAGGGAGCTCCTGCACTATAGAGCAAGCCTAGTGAAGGTACATACTGAGATAAAGTATAAGATCCATACCTTCTGTTAGCTTCCTCCCCGTTTGCTCAGCTTGAACCAGGGATGAAAGCTGATTATGCAGTCAGTAGAAATTTCCTTGTTCACAGCCATGTTTATCGCCATGAGACAATCGGCAACCCGGTCAGGGAGGAGAAAATGCTCCTCCACATACCTTCTGCCTCTTTCGCCCATCATCCTGGCATCCTTGGGGTGCTCCAATAAGTGGAGTACCTTCTGTGCAGTCTGGGATGGTGTCTGGTAAAAGTAGCTGGTATCGCCATCCCTGATCTGGAGTGGGATAGCACCTACATCAGCAGCTATCACTGGTTTTCTTTTCCATAATGCCTCAGTAATCACCAGCCCAAAACCCTCTCTAGTCGATGGCTGCATTATCACACTTGCTGCCCGCTGGAGCGCATTTACCTCTATCCAGTTCTCCAGACGATTTGCCATTTGGAGATTAAGCACATGTATGTCATCATCGTCCTGTGTCTCCTCGTAAACATTGGCCAGAATCCTCTCTCCTTCGGGGTCGTCGGCAGCCAAGCCGCCAGCCAATACAAGCTGGCATTTTCTCTCCTTCCTCACCTGGTGGTAGACAGCAATAGTCCTATCTATTCCTTTCCAGGGGTCAAATCTTCCGATTTGGGCGATGATTGGAACTTTGGGGTCTATCTGGTATTTGATGAGAACCTCATCTATCTCCCCCTGGCTCAGTTCCCGGTTCTTCTCAGAAAGGGGGTCAATGAAGGGAGGGATTATGAAATTGGGCAGAGGCCAGCGCGAAATAATATAGTGGGCTGCCGAGAATATGGCGGCATCATAGTCCTTAGTCCAATCGGTTATGAAATCCCACAGGCCAGGGTTAGCCATTAGAGCTTCCTCTTCAATATCTATGTGGCATCTCCAGAGCCAGGTCTCTTCGGATTTTTTAAGATAGTGGGATAAACCCACCGGCTGCGGGTCATGGACGAGAATCACATCTGGGTCATAATCGATAAGATTGGCATTGGCGGAGTCCTCAAGGTTACGAATGTAGGTCTGCTTCATCTGGGGGGTAAAGGTGCCCTTCTTACCCTGCAGTAGATTGTGCAGGCTCTTTGTAGTTTCAAAGTAATCTTTATTTCCATGGATAATCTTCCATTCATTCTCTATGCCCAGTGAGTTCAGAAAGGGGATAGAGCTATAAAGCATCTCGGCTACACCTCCACCCTCGGCGCTGGCATTTAGCTCCAGTACCTTCAGTCTTTTCAGCCGCTGAGCTACTTTCTGCAATCTTTCTATTTTCTCCTCGCCCAAGATAGGGGCATAGGCCTCCAGAGGAGGCGTGGAAAAAGGACAAAAGTTCTTCCTCTTACTATAGACCGTTCCATCTGCCAGGGGAAAGATACTCTCATCTGGACTCGTCATTCGAAATCACTCCTTTGCTGAATTTGAACTCCAAACTGAAATCAGATTGCGCTATGCACGTTGATTCATTTTATACCACACAGTGGGTACGGCAGGTTCTCGGTAATCATCCAAGCCGTTTATGCTCTTAGCCCTGCCAACATTTCTTTTAATAGAGCCCTCACCTGGCTTGGGGTACCAAGAGTGAATCTAGCTGCGGACGCACTAAACCTGACCTTTATAGACCATGCCGTAGCGGGGAGAACCTTGAAAACATCCTCATCGGTCAAATCATCACCTATGGCTAATATGAAGTCCCATGTTTTTCCAGAAATCCATTGCAAGGCTGCTCGCCCTTTATTTACGCTGGCACTTTTTACTTCAACTATCTTGCTTCCTTCTAACACCTGGAGATTAAGATTAGCGGTAAGATTTATAAGGTCATTTGCTAACTCTCTGGCTCGCATATCACCTAGCCTGTGTTCACTTTTTCTGTAGTGCCAGACAAGGGAAAACTCCTTCTCTTCAAGGAAAGAGCCCGGGGTTCTACCCACATATAGCTCAAGGATTGGGCGCACCTCTCCTTTCCAATCACTTGACAGGGCTTCTATCATCTCCCAATCTTTACCTTTTTCTTTAGTCCATACACCATGCTCGGCTACTAGTCCCATGTTTAGGTCCCCAAACCATTTCTCCATGGTATTCCTGTCCCGCCCGCTTATTAGTACCACTTCGTTTTCAGGGCTCTTAGTGAGTTCCCCAAACAATTCTATAATCTCGTCACCAGGTTTTGCCCTCTCCGGCTTTCCCGCAAATGGGACGAGTGTTCCATCGTAATCCAGTAGCACCAATCTTTGATTGCTTTTTTGAAAATCGCTCACCAACCTCATTTTCATCTCATGGTTCAATGCTTTCGCTTCCATCTCACCTTGAAGTTTCTTGGCGTGGAGCAATCTATCAATAAAATCGTCTGTCCATTGCGTCACGTTGTAACGCTGTAAGCGTTTCTGCATCGTTCGATTGCGCTCTATCTGTTCTTCTTCCGGCATTGCCAGGGCTTCTTCCAACGCATCCACAACCTCCTCCTGGTCATTAACATTTATTATAATTGCCTCCCCTAACTCTTTAGCGGCTCCAGCCGTCTCACTAAGGATTAAAACCCCTTTCCCATCTGTTTTAGTGGCTATATATTCTTTTGATATGAGGTTCATTCCATCTCTGAGCGGGGTAATGAGGGCAACATCAGCCATATTGTAGAGGGCAATAAGGGAGTGAAAAGGTAAAGAGCGGTACACATACTGAATGGGGGTAAAGCCAATGGAGCCATATTTCCCATTGATGGCGCCCACCAGTTCATCTATCTGTTTTTTTTGCTCGGCGTAATGTTCTACCTTGGTGCGAGAGGGAACCACCACTAAAACAAGACATAGCTTATCTTTATACTGTGGGTGCTTTTCCAGAAACATGCTGAAAGCCTCTAACCGTTGAGGAATGCCTTTAGTATAATCCATACGGTCTATGGACAGAATTATTTTACAATCTCCCAGCTTTTCACGAAGCCTGCCTATTTCCCTCTGTACTCTCCAATCTCGAGCGTAGCTGGAATACCCTTCATAATCTATCCCCATG
>JBDRGH010000288.1:0-3508 GCA_043818015.1 Pseudomonadota bacterium | reverse complement strand
CCCTTCCAGAATAGATAGTAGAGGGGTACCTTCGGGAAGGCCAAAAGCCTGTATGCGGCATCAGCCAGATCCAGGGGTTCACCTCCCAGGCGCTCAGCCGCTCCTCTGAAGCCGTCGAGATCGTTTCCGTATCGTTCCAGGAGGGGTCTCACTTTAAGTTCATGAGGTCCCTGAAAAAAATGGGCGGTCTTCAGTTCTTTGACGCTCACCATCTCGTGACTGAGGGGTTCAGAGCCTGCATCGAGTACGTACACCAGGCAGAGCAGTTCTAAAAGGGGATTCTCTACAGGGTTCCACTTCTCCTGCTCTTGCCGGTAGAGGCAACGGTTTTGCCTGTCAAGGAGCAGATGTTCTGTCAAAAAAGGAAGAATAAGCCCGGCTGGGTGCTCAGCAGCAAGGGCGTTCTCACAGATTTCCTCAATATCCCTCCGTTCGAGATCGTCCCAGTACTCGGTCGGTACCTCTACCGCATTGCCGGAGGGAGTTCTACCTGTCTGCTTTTCACTCCGCCGCCGTTCCTGCATATCCAGGTATCCGTGGCTGAATGGATAGGGCCCGGCCCTGAAAAGAGTGCACGGGAATCGGTTACAGTCCCTGGGACAGTACTCAACGCGGTTCTCTACGGCGCATGCAAGGACCGGGCATGGTTGACCGAGTATCCTTTCCTGTGCGGCCATCTTTCTTAGCCCCTCCTGGCTCCTGCCCGACCCACACGTTGAACAGATTCCGAGGAGATTCAGTCTGCAGACGTCACAGTTTATCCCACATGCGGCGGTGGACATTGCAAAACCTTTAGTTTTTCGCCACTTCGTTGGCGAAAAGGGTTGAAGGATTCCGGGATTCTAGGGGTCAAGTGTATGTATTTCACTCGAATTTTTGACTCCTTGCTCCCCCTGTAGCGGCCTAACTCCGAGACCTAGTATATTATGAAAAAGCATCCCTTCCTGCTTCAGAATATATTTTTTGACCCATCTAAGAACTTGCTCCAGGCATTTTCAGAAACTCCCCGCCTTGCGGCGGGTCAGACACCTGAAAATGCATGTCTTCCGCTTTGTTCAGATGGGTTCCCCAAAAAATCTATTCAGTCGCCTTCAGGGATACTTCTTCAAAGCCCTCCGGACAATTAACCTCTTTTGGATCTCGACCTGCTGTTAAGCCGACCCTCTTCACATGAGAAAAGAGTATTTCAAAACGTGTTAATTGTCAAGAATAACAGGGGAAGGGGTGTCAGCGTGTCCGTTATGTCTATCAATGTAGTAAATCGTTGCGCCCACCGGTGCGAAGGAGAGAAACAGGATATTCAATCCTGGAATGAGGAAGAGAAGGCCGAAGCCGAGGTGAAACGGGAGGGTCCTGAGAAGGAGTCTGAAACGATGTTTGAAAGGGTTCCGGCGTCTTGCAGGGATGAGGTCGGTGTTGTCCCACGCGAGAAAAATGGAGGCAATCCCGGATGAAAGAATCGAGACGATCGGGCCAAACGGGGTAAGCCAGCTGAGAACCATGAGTGAGATGGTAACCATGACGGGGAGCGTCGTTCTCGGAATTTCCTGTCTGAGCAGGAGAAAAAGCTGCCGGAACACGGGCATTTCTTCCGGTTTTTTTTTCATAGCCCATGATCATTCGTTCTGTAATCCGAGACATGTAATCCATGATGAAGACAGCGAACAGAACCTGGGAGACAAGATAGGAGAGGATAGCTGCCAGGCCTACCAGAAAGAGGGAAAGGAGCCAGGAGACGAGATGCCATAACCAGAGAACCCAGTGACTCTGGGGTTTGACCCAGATAAGATTGAGGATCTCCTGGTGGTAGAAAAGGATCAGGCTTGCGGAGAGGACGGTGATGATCACGACCATGGCGAAGCGAATAAGCCCCCAGAGCAGGAGCTTAGGTGTTTTCAGGCTCAACCATAGGCCACGCAGATTATATATGACTCCGCTTACAAGATTCATTCTTCAAACAATGACCGACCTTTCGTGGGACCTTCCCTGTATCAAACTCGTTCTCCCCTGAATGGGAAGAGATTATTTCAAGAATGCGAAACTGTCAAGCCGACATTTCTTACGTGAACCCCCTTATCCCTTCGGTCACTGCTTCCAGCCTGTTGCCCAAATCCCTTTTTCCTACCAGACTAACTTATTATGAAAAAGTATTCCTTCTCGCTTCAGAATATATTTTTTGACCCACCTAAGCTCCCTCCATTGAAAATTCACGAACTCCCCACCTCCGGTGGGTCGAACATATGAATTTTCTGCATTCCACTCGCTAAGACGGGTTCCCCAAAAAATCTATTGATTCGCTCTCAGGGATACTTTTTCAAAGCTCTCGCTATTTGCGTTTGGGCAACAGCCTGTATACATCTCACTCGAATCCCTGACTCCTCACCCCCCTGAACCCTCCTATTTATTAAATGCTTGATTTTATCAGGAAAATGAATTATATGTCGATATACTGAAGACTATGAGGAAGATGAATATGTCTGATTTTAGCGGGTTCCCCAAAGAGACGGTTACCTTTTTTGAGGAACTGAAAGCAAATAATACGAAGGAGTGGTTCGGTCGCCACAGGAAAGATTACGAAGACTACGTTGAACAGCCGGCACGGGAATTTGTTCTTTCGATGGGGGAGATGCTCAGGCTCATTTCACCGGGGATCAATGCTATCCCCAAAGTAAACAAGAGCCTTTTCAGGCTGAACAGGGATACGCGGTTCAGCAGGGATAAAAGGCCCTATAAAACAAACCTGGGCATCTGGTTCTGGGAAGGTGAAAGAAAGAGGATGGAATGTTCAGGGTTTTACTTCCATATGGAAGATGGAAGGCTCATGCTTGGTGTTGGCATTCACCTGTTCTCAACTGAGCTCTTGCAGCTTTACCGGGACGCTGTCGTTGACAAAAGACACGGACCACCATTGAGAAAGACTGTACATGAGGTTTCGAAGAATGGATATGTTATAGGTGGCAAGCATTATAAGAAGGTGCCTCACGGATATGACGCTTCCCACCAGAATGCGGAATTCCTTCTTTACAATGGTTTGACCGCAATGGTCGAACAGAAGATTCCTAAAGAGTTCTATTCCGGCGCCATAGTTGACTTTGCGTTTTCGCACTTCAAAAATATGCAGCCAGTGCACGAATGGTTGAGAAAAGCCCTTGCATAAATTTCAACAATCTTGACTCTCACTAAGAGACGGTGCTCTGCCCGGTTTCCCAGGATCTCATGACCATCAGGCGAGTTCAGAGCCCGACGGTACTTTCCCCTCATGAATGACAAGCAAAAGACAAAGAGAAAACATGATGTAAGAGACCTCTGCAGGCGTGCCCGCACCATGGCAAAGGCAGGGAAGTATAGGGAAGCTGAAAAGGAATACGCCCTGGCCTTAGAAACAGATCGAACGAATGTGTACGCCCTCGTCGGTCTTGGAGATGTGAAACGTAAGACGAGACAGTTTGAGGAAGCTGTGTCTTACTACCAGAAGGCCCTTGAGGTTGAAAAGGAGAACACGTTTGCC
>JBDRGH010000287.1:0-2512 GCA_043818015.1 Pseudomonadota bacterium | reverse complement strand
CCCCTTAATCACACACCACCTATTCCTTTTCATTTTAACCTCCCGTTCCTTTAAGGCTCGTGCGTTTAGGGTCTACCCCAAACGCTGTTAAGTAGGGTTTAAGCAAACAACGCAACTGTAGGTGCTGAGCCAGAGTTCATCTGGCCTCAACCTCCTTTAGATTTCTATCCGTTCGGAAGCAATGATCGCTGCTCCAAGGGCACCAACTATCTGTGGTTCTTCAGGGATGAGCATTTGGGTTCCTATCCTCTGTTCAATAGAACGGACAACCCCGGCATTCTTTGCAACCCCTCCTGACATAACCACCTTCTCCTTTAACCCGACCTGCCCCACCATACCGACGATACGCCTGGCAATAGCATCGGCCAAACCAGCTGCAATATCAGCCTCCTTGTGACCCTGAGCAAAGAGAGATATAACCTCGGATTCAGCAAAAACAGTACACATGCTGCTGACCTCTACCTTCTTCTTCGAGGCAAAGTACAAATCCCCCATCTCCCCAATATCAACCGAGAGCGCCGACGCCATTACCTCTAAAAAGCGGCCGGTCCCGGCGGCACACTTGTCATTCATAACAAAGTTGGTTACCCGACCGTTATCACCAATGCCTATGACCTTACTATCCTGACCACCAATATCAATGACGGTATGGACCTCGGGGAAGAGCCTTGCGGCTCCCCGTGCATGGCATGTTATCTCAGTTACCTCGGCATCAGCCTGAGTAATGGCCCCCCGTCCATAACCGGTCCCCAATGTATACGCTACATCACCCTTCTCAAGGCCGGCTGATTTCAGCGCTCTCGCTATCGACTCCTCAGCCGCACCCTGGTAGTAATGGCCACTGCGCATGATATCATATGACAGGATACTCCCCTCTCCATTCAGTATAACCGTCTTCGTGCAGAGCGAACCCACATCCACACCGACCACTATAGCCATCTTCTTTCCTACCTTCTCCTTCTCCCATCTATTGTTTCGAACAGTGCCTGAAGCCTTGTATCTATCTGAGAGTCTGAAACCATCGCGGGATCAAGCATATCAGCTTCAATAATGACTCCAGGAACTCCGTACTTCTTATCCAGGGCATCTATAACATCCATCTGGGAGAAATTCCACATCCTGCATGACTTGGAGGATAACATCACTAAACCATCGATTGAATACTCTTCGATCAAACTACCTATGAACTCAACAGCTCCCTTTCCAGCCATCTTATTGGCTATCCCGTACTCACCATACAGCCACTCGACAACCGATTCAACGGGATGTTCAGGGTCGAGAACTTCAGGATGGGTGAACATCTCCCAGGGGTATCTTCCACACAGGCAAACAGCCCCATTGGGAGTGAACTTGCGGATAAATTTACCCAGAAATGCCCATGGTATCCAACCGTCCCAGTATATGCGATACTTTTCCCCATCCGGGGACAATGCCGGAATACCCTTTTCCTTCCTTTCCTGCAATTCCTTTAAGAGGTTTTCATAGAAGGGAACACTTTCCGGATCTCCCATCATATAGATGACAGGCGCCATACTAACAGCATAATCCCAGAGTGTCCAATAGGCAGGTTTTGTCTTAAAAAACTCAAAACATTTATTTCTGATGGTAGCTGCCTCCTTGAGTATACGCAGAATTTCGCTCAACCTGTCATAGTCGAACGGCTTTCCACACACCTCCTCGAGGGTTGGAATAACATTCTCTTTAATCTGCCTGTAAACGAACTCTTTCAGTCTGGGCTGATCTTCCTTTCTGAAGATATGCGGAAGCTCAAGAGGGGCGATGCGTATTCCCATCCTCCGGTAAAAGCTCTCACAATAATGAGACTGTTCCGTACAATAACGCCCTGCCACCAGCAAATCAGGCAGAGGAAGTATCGCCTGCGGATTTACCGGTATCCCTTTTTTTACGGCTTCTGCCAATCCCATGTGAAGCCGGTGATAGGAACATGTCTCAGGAAGATCCCCACTCGCCTCGGCTATCTTAATCAGCTCATCTGCCGCCCCTATGCCACCACAGTATGATGCATAACCTGCCATAAAGTGGCACTTCATGCCCATTGCGTAGGGGAATATAAAACTGGGACCTGATGCCCATCCAACCTTCTCTCCCCTTTCCTTGGCTTCCCTGAGTCCGGCCCAGTGTCTGTTCACCATCGGTCGAATATTACTTGTTGCCTTAAGCCGATTTACCTTATATTCTACGTCCATTATACACCTCCTATTGTCTCTGCAAATGACTGCAATCTGGTCTTTACACCTTCCAGAGACATAATTTCGTGTTCCATCTCTATCATCACCTCAGGCACCCCCTCTTCCGCCATCTTGCTCTTAAAATCAGGATAATAACAGGTGTGAGGAGGACAGTACTTTACTCGAATACTGATAATACCTTTGGCATCATTATCCCTCATCCTCTTTATGGCCTCATCTCCCCAGTGAATATCCCAGACCCCCTTCGTGGGACAGACAGGGCTCTTGGTAAAATGCCGATCAGCCAATGCCTCTATCGGGTT
>JBDRGH010000286.1:0-6672 GCA_043818015.1 Pseudomonadota bacterium | reverse complement strand
TTATGCCTTTCATTACGGAAGAGATATGGCATATGTTACCGAATAACGGGGGAAGCATTGCTGTCAACCGATATCCAAAATCCCAGTCGGAACTCATAGATGAGAAAGCGGAAGCCGAAATGAATCTGATTATGAATATCATCGGGAGCATCAGAAATATCAGAGGGGAAATGAACGTACCTCCTGCCAAGCAGATTGAGGCAGTTCTGTATTCTAAAGACGAAGAGATACGTCAAAGGCTCGAAAGGAATCAAGACCACATCAAAACTCTAGCAAGGGTCAAAACCCTTTCTATCTCTTCTCGGAAAACGGAGTATAGGTCTGCTGCGACAGGTATGGTAGATGAGGTCGAGATATTCCTGTTGCTTGCGGGAATAATCGACTTTTATGAAGAGGAAAGAAGATTGGGAAAGGAAAGTGATAAGATCGAGAAGAAAATCTTGCTCTTGAATAAAAAGCTGTTGAATGAGGATTTTCTGAGGAAGGCACCTCCAGACGTAGTAGAAAAGGAACGAGCTGAAAATGTGAGATTGATTGAGAAAAAGAGAAAATTGGAGGAAGGGATCCAAAGGATGCGAGAGTTGCAAAAAAGCAAATGATACCTACCGATTAACGATGTATCTATAAGAAGAATATCATGTTTGAAATTGACAGAATAGTAGAACTAGCTCTCGATGAAGATATTGGGATTAAAGATGTCACCACCTCTTCCATAGTTATCCCGGGGGTGAGGGGGAAGGCCCACGTAATTGCAAAAGAAGACTTGATACTAGCCGGTATTGACATATTCCATAGAGTATTCACCTTTCTCGACTCCACAGTAGAATTGACCAAGTTCTTTAAGGACGGAGACTCTGTAAAAAATAACAGTGTCATTGCCGAGGTTTCATGTGATGCGGTGGATCTTCTTCGGGGCGAAAGGGTTGCGCTAAATTTTATGCAGCGTTTATCGGGAATTGCCTCTTTGACCCGTAAGTATGTGGATAGGGTCAGAGGTTGCGGGACCAAGATTTGTGACACTCGAAAGACTACACCTGGTTGGAGGGCTCTTGAAAAATACGCTGTGAAGATGGGTGGTGGGACTAATCACCGAAGTGGTCTCTTTGATGGGGTTCTCATAAAAGACAACCATATAAAGGTCTGCGGGGGCATTCGCCAAGCGGTGGAGAAGGCGAGGATTACTATCCCCCATACTCTTAAGATCGAAGTAGAGGTCAAGAATCTGAGCGAGGTGAAAGAAGCCCTTGAGTCTGGTGCTGACGTCATAATGTTGGACAATATGGACGTAAAGGAGATGAAGAAGGCAGTCCAAATCATAAACAAGAGAGCTGTCGTGGAAGCATCGGGAGGCATAAATCTCGATACCGTGGAAGAGGTAGCGAAAACAGGGGTTGATCTCATATCAGTTGGGGCTCTCACTCACTCGGCAAGGGCTTGCGACATCAGCATGAATATTGTGGATAAAGAAGGTTAGAAGTCTAGGGACCGTTGCCGAGATTTACAGGAGACGAAAAGAGATGTTGCTGGTTATTGATGTCGGGAACACCAACACGGTTATAGGGATCTTTGACGGGGATACATTGGTCCGCGACTGGCGAATCAGAACAGAGGAAGACCAAACCGTAGACGAGTATGGACTTCTGGTCACAAATCTTTATTCCTCCAGCAAGATAGCGTTAAGGGATATTAAAGATGTCGTCATCTCATGTGTTGTTCCCCCGATGCTAACCACCATGGAAAACCTATGCAAGAAATATTTGAATGTCAAGCCTCTGGTTGTTGAACCTGGGATTCGGACAGGAATGCCTATCCACTACGACAATCCCAAAGAGATCGGAGCAGACAGGATAGTTAATGCAGTTGCGGCCTATGAGAAGCATAAACAGAGCCTGATTGTTGTTGATTTTGGAACTGCTACTACCTTTGATTACGTATTGGCAAATGGAGAATACCATGGGGGGGCCATTGCTCCAGGGATTATTATCTCCTGTGAGGCCTTATTTCGAAGGGCATCTAAACTACCGCACGTAGAATTAGTCAAACCGAAGTCAGTTATCGGCAAGGATACCATAAGTAGTATGCAAGCGGGGATTGTCCTTGGCTATGCGAGCCTCGTAGATGGCATAGTAGGAAGGATAAAAAAAGAAGCTAAATCGGACGCGAAGGTAATTGCGACGGGAGGCCTGGCCTTTCTCATTGCTTCAGTATCGGAAACGATCAGTGAAATTGATGAATATCTGACTTTGAGAGGGTTAAGGATACTTTACGAGAGGAATAGATAGGAGAGGAGAAGGGAAAATGAGAATTGCCCCATTGGATATTCAAGAGCACCAGTTCAAGGTGAAATTCAGGGGATTTGACAGAGAGGAAGTGGAATCCTTTTTAGAGTTCATATCCAATGAGCTACGAGATTTGACACAAGAGAACAATGCCCTAAAGGCGGGGCTCAAAGAGAAAGAAACCATGATAACCGAGTATAGAGAAAGGGAAAAGAGTATCAATGAGAGTATAGCGATAGCCCAAAAGATAACAGAAGATATAAAATCAAATGCCGAGAAAGAAGCAAAATTGATTATTTCAGACGCTGAGATGAAGGCAGAGAAGATTATTGACAATGCCAATAGAGAACTGGCAGATATTACAAAGGAGGTCCTGGACCTAAAGAAACAAAGGGTCCAGTTTGACTCTGCCTTGAGATCATTAGTCGAAGCCCATCAAAAGATCCTGGATATTGACAGAGATGAGAGTCGAAGGGATGAACAAGCGTAGTATGTTACCTATTGATAAAAGTGATAGCGGGATAGTTTTCAAGGTTCGGGTGCAACCCAAATCGGCTAAGAATGAGATTAGAGGAGTCATGGGAGATGCTTTAGGAATAAAGGTTACCTCCCTTCCAATCGAAGGCCGAGCTAACAGGGCGTGCATAGATTTTCTGGCGAGGGAGTTGGGCGTTCGTAAATCGCACGTGGAAATCATCGCAGGCCATAAATCGCGAATAAAAGTCGTCAGAGTAAGAGGTATTACCCCGGATGAAATGAAACGGCTCGTACAGAGAGGAGAACAAAAATTAGACAAACCCTCTCATTAACACCTGAACCATCTCATCATGGATCCGTCCATTGCTAGCAACGATTTCTCGGCCATGAATATCAAAATCCCACCTCTAAAATCGGTTACTACCCCTCCTGCTTCCCCCACGATTAAACTGCCGGCAGCCACATCCCAAGGTGATAGTTTCAGTTCCCAAAAACCATCAAACCTTCCCATTGCAACATAACACAGGTCCAAAGCGGCGGAACCTGGTCTTCTAATTGCCTGGGCTGCCATTATAAAGTTATTGAAGTGAACAAGGTTGTTGTTTTGACTTTCTCTTAAATCATACGGGAAGCCAGTGGCCAACATACTATGAGCTAACGTATCGGTGGAAGAAACAGAGATTTTTCCCCCATTCAGAGAGGCTCCATTTCCTTTTTCGGCCGTAAACAATTCTTCTAGAATAGGATCATACACAACTCCGAGCAGAACATACCCCTTCCTCTCCAATGCTATTGAGACACAGAAAGATGGATATCCGTGGGCATAGTTGGTGGTTCCATCGAGGGGATCTATGATCCATCTATAGGGAGATGTCCCATTCTTAACCTGGCTCTCTTCTGTCAATATCCGGTGGTCTGGGTACTTCTTTCTGATTATCTCGATGATTGTTTTCTCTGATGCCCTGTCAATATCTGTAACCAGATTTCTCTCGCCTTTGAAGTCGATTTTTATGGACTTTCCCAAGTTTTCTCTCAGAATTCTTCCGGCCTCCCTGGCAGCATTTACAGCAGTTACCATCATTTCTTTCATCGGTACCTCTGGGACTTGGGATCGGGCACTCCTGGGAATACAAAAATTGAGTTCGGTGAATAACATTAGCAAAAAAATCAGAGTTTAGCAACAACCGACCGATGTCTTCTCTGGACTTTCCCGAGTTTCTCGTGAAGTATTCTTGAAACACCATGGTTTCATTACTAATCTGGCATTATTTAAGTGAACCCGTTTATCCCTTCGCTCAGTGCTTCCGCAGTGACCCTTTCGGGGTTCGCAGGTGGGGAATACTTTCCCCTTCCAGCCTCTGAAGGGCTGGCTTTCCCCTCCCTGCTCACCCTCGATGGGACCCCACTGCTCCAGCAAATTTCGCCAAGAGACAAAGGAGTTCACTATAAATTCAGGAAACTCCAGATGTCTTCTACCTTGACTTTTGCAGAATCACTATGCTATAAAAGCTGCCAAAAGAGGATGTGTCCTATTGGGAGTTCCAGAGAGCGGGGTAGAAGTATGAGGTTAAAAGATAGAGTTGCCGTAGTTACTGGATCCAGTCGAGGAATGGGTAGGTTAGTGGCACGAGAGATGGCACGAGAAGGAGCTAAAGTGGTCATCAACGGAACGACTCCTGAGCCTGTTAACGAGGTGGTACGAGAGATTAAGGCATCGGGTGGACAGGCCGTTGCAAACTACAATACCGTTGCCACTATGGAGGGAGGACAGGCAATAATCAAGGCAGCCATCGATAACTTCGGCAAGATAGACATACTGGTAAACAACGCCGCCATTACAAGAGACAGGTCGGTCTCAAAGATGACCGAAGAAGATTGGGATTCTGTATTGGCCGTGGGTCTGAAAGGGGTCTTCTCCTGTACCAAGGCCGCCATCGAATATATGAAGAAACAAAGATACGGAAGAATAATAAATGTTACCTCTCAGGCGGGCAGGGCTGGAAATGTAGGACAGGCAAATTACAGTGCAGCGAAAGGTGGGGTGATGGCTTTTACCATGACATGCGCAAAGGAACTCGGAAGATACAATATTACCGTCAACGCCGTAGCTCCTTCCCATAAGACCAGAATGTACGATAATGTACCTGAAGACGTGTTCAAGAAAATCATAGCCGCCCGGGCTCTGGGGAGGATGTCGGAACCGAGGGAGATTCCTCCAATCTTTGTATTTCTTGCATCCGATGATGCGAGTTATATCACGGGCCAAATTATTGGCGTAGACGGGGGACTCTTCCTGTAGATTCCTCATCCTAGAAAAACGGCTCAAAAAAGCCTCTCCTTTTGTTGCAACCTGAGTACTTTGATGTATCCAAACACAAACCGGTACGCTCGTAGATTTTGAACCTGAGCAGTTGTTTCTAAACCCTTGTGCTGATCAAGAAATAGAAGCTTTGGAGTGTGAAAAATGTCTTTTCATGACGTGCTGACCTCTAATCAAAGTAGAAAATTAGCTGTCCTATGCGTGATTCTTGCTGTTGCTGTCCTTGCCGGGTTTACCCTTCTCCTCTCGCATCTCTTGAGTAATACAAAATCCCCCCCTATGAACAAAGGTGAATCGAACTCGTCTGAAAGAGGGAGCTTACCGATTAATGAGGGAATAGTGCCTCTAGAGAAGAAGATCAAGATGGTTAAACACACCCTTGTGAGAGACGATACCCTTTACGATGTCCTTAGAGGGAACGGTATAACCCCAGGGGAGATCGCTGATCTGTTGACGACATCGAAGAAGATATATAACTTGAGTAGGATAAGATCGGGGAATGTCCTGGAATTAGAGATTGACACCCCGGACAACACCATCAATTCCCTTAGGTATGAGATTGACGAGGAAAACATTCTGGTAGTCGAAAGATCGGATGATGGCTTTTCCGCAAGGAAGGAGAGGGTGGAATACGAGACGAGAATATCGGTTAAGGGTAGCGCGGTACGCAATTCTCTTTTTGAAGCCGTTATCGATGTGGGACTGCATCCCCAGATGGCCCTGGATTTAGCGGATATCTTTGCCTGGGACATAGATTTCAACGTAGATATACGGGAGGGAGATGGGTTCAGAATACTGTTTGAACAGAAGTACAAGGATGGGGACTTTGTTAGAAACGGTAGGATTCTGGGTGCACAGTTTATCAACCAGGGAAAGGCATTCTGGGCCGTCTTATTTAAGGATGAAGACGGTCGTATTGACTATTACGACCTGCAAGGAAAGTCTCTCCGAAAACAATTCCTGAAGTCCCCCTTGCGATACAGATATATTAGTTCACGGTACTCGAGAAGACGTTTTCATCCCATTCTAAAAATCTTCCGTCCCCACTTGGGGATAGACTACGCTGCACCTATAGGTACGCCAGTAGTCGCAGTTAGTGATGGAAAGATACTTTTTGTGGGACGAAATGGTGGCTACGGTAAGATTATAAAGATCAGGCATAATAGCATTTACACTACTACCTATGGCCATCTTTCTCGCTTCGCTAGGGAAATGAGACGCAACAGACAGGTTACGCAGGGACAGGTAATTGGATATGTGGGCTCCACGGGGCTATCCACCGGGCCCCACCTGGATTACAGGTTAATGAACAATGGCAGGTATATCAACCCTCTTACCTGTAATTTCCTCTCTGCAGACCCGGTAAAAAAGAGATATCTGAAGGATTTTGAACTGGTAAAGAAGGAGGTGTTTTCCAAACTCGAGCAGTTAGACATTACTCCCATCGATAAACATTTTGCTGAAGGTGGGAGTTCAAGGTGATGGGAAAGAAAAAGACGGCGCCGTCCCCACTTACCCTTTAGCGCCGTCCTCTTTATTATTTCTGGTTCTTCTCCCCCCCCCCTGACTCCCTGGCCCAGACGCTGGCCTGTCGAG
>JBDRGH010000285.1:0-3602 GCA_043818015.1 Pseudomonadota bacterium | reverse complement strand
GTTCTGGAGCAGATTTTTTCTTTTTCTTCTCCTCTTCCTCTGGCTTTTCCTCTTCTTCTGGCTTCTCCTCATCCTGCTTCTTAGCTGACTTTTCAAGAGTTTCTACTCGGTCTGCAAGGGTACTAATACCCTTAGAAATATCAGAAAGGAGGGTTTCAAATTTAGTAATTTGAGATTTGTTAGTAAGAGTCTCAGCTCTCTCCAATTCACCTTCACCTGTCTCGTCCTGTCCAATGTCCTCTTCGGTATTGTCAGGTGGAGTGGTATCTATGATTTGTGTGCTTGGAGTGGCTGTTACATCTTCTTTCTTTGTTTCCTTTGCCATATTCATACCTCCATATAGCGTAAGCTCTAAGCTAGTTTAAGAAAAAACCAATCGGTTTATAAGGTTTACTGTTATTTTTGCATCTTGGAAATCACGTTTTCCGCTGCCTTTTCGAGCATCTGGACAACGTCCATTTCCTTCTTTTTGCCCTTGTCCTCTATCCTGTGCTTTAGATATCCACAGTAAGCCTCTGGATCGTCCTTGTCCTGATTCTGCCTAACGCAATCTGCAAAGTCTTTGTATTCGCCCATTGGCTTCTTGACCACGCCCTTTTCGACTCTGCACCTATTCGCAAGGTACACGTCCAGAGCCAGTGTCATCTTCTTAATAGCCGACTCGACTGGATCGTTACTCTTGGCGAACCTGTTAATGGATTCGGTAAGCGCCTCCTGATTGCATGGATCGTGAACCCAGCTGAATTCCCAATTTTCTAAATCTCTGAGAGCTTTGGACCAGCCATCGCTGGCGTCGAATTCCATGCCCTCTTGGAAGTTTCGACCACCAAATGAAAGTCCTTTAATCTCTTTGTTCTGGATTTCTTTCCAGATTTCATCGTCCATGGCGTAGTCGCTGTAATTCCTTCCGTGCAGTAATATTCCAGGCTTTCCAGTATTGGGATTAACCTTCACTTCCCAGCTTGTGACTTCGCCTGCTTTGAAGTTTCCATGTTGATACATTATCGGACCCCCACGGCGCATATAGATGGGCATTGTTTTTTCTAGTTCTTCGATTGGGATAATCTCCCCTGCACGGTCTTTCACAGAAACACTACCCCAAGCCTCCCACGTCCGTTCATTGGGGTCAGTAATGTTGAAACTCATAATTTCTCACCTCTCTTTAATTCTGATTCTAAATTATTTAAAACAGATGCAATTGCTGGACGTAGGTATGGATGGGCTGGAATCCCCTCTCGTGCAATTGCATTCACGATATTCGTTGCAAATCTAGTTTGCGGTTTGGTTTTAACTTTGTCTTTGATTCCCAGTTTTCGACCAACCCATGTGTAAATCTTATCGAATTCCACATCTTTCGGCGGACTTCCGTATTCTATCTCTTCTGCGTACGGCATGGAAACCCTTATCTCGTGTCCGCTAACATGCACGCTCCCAGCCAGGTCGCCGCTGTATGAAATCAACGAGTCTTTTCTCGGCAGTCTCTTCTTTCCTCGACCTTTGCTGTCCTCAAACTGTGAATCCCCCCAGGGCATCTCCACCTCATTGATGTTCCTCTTGGCGTTGCTGGCTATCCGTACCATTATCATGTCCCCCAGCTTGTTTATCCCTTCTTCTAGGTTTTTCGCCTGAATCCTCACTACCATACTTTAAATCACTTAAAATCCCTTTTTAATAGTTCCTGTATTCCTTTGTTTATCTCATCTAGCAGAATCTGTATATTTACATTATCCTCTTCAAAAACAGATACAATATCATCAATTATCATTCCTGAATCTGCATTTTCTATCATAACTGTAAAGTTCCCCGCATTAATGAACTGAGTTTTAAACTCTTCACCGATTAGATCCTCTTTCATCTCGTTTCTTCTCCTTGGATAGTCAAAGAAGGATGTACTCAGTAAGGATGGATACTGCATTCTTTCTCCAAAACTTGTAACAAATCCGAATTTAGTGTCTTTTCCAACCAGCTTGGAAGCATAAACTGCATTCATAACTAATTTGCCAGTGCAGTTTTTGAAGACATAATCTCCATAGCCTTCGCTATTGCAAACTAATCCCATTCCGGTTTCTTTTCTTATGCTGTAAGTCCTTAGCATTCTTAATCTCCTCCTGTATTTTCAGCCTGAACAGGCAAACTTTTTTGATGATCCCTCCTATACGGGTAATAGGCGGATCGTGATTGCATATCTTCTTGCAGAGAAAATAGATTCTCGAATGCTTGAGTTTGCATTGGTAGGCTGTTGGACATTTTTTTATCATCCCTCATCCTCTTCACTCCAAGTATCCCCAGTCTACCAACAGCTTGTCTACCATCACCATCATGTTGAATATATGGTTAATCTGGGTTCCCAGACTGGCTTTCCTTGTAGCCGCAAGCATCTTGTCCTCTATCTCTATTCTCATAATCTCATCGAAAGCCTCATGGTAGTCCCCGTTTGATTTCCTGAGTTTCTCGAACGGTGTTTCTGGCATAATTCATCCCTCCTTTATGTGGTTCATGCTATGAATGTTCGTCCGTGGGTTCATCGATACGCCCCTTGTTAGATACATCATCATTATAGTGAATATGGTCAAAAGGGTGAAGCCTATCCTAAGCTCGGTGTTCATCTCCCCTACGCTAACCGCCAGGAATGTCAGAACCATGGTGATGTAGAGCCAGAGATAGGTGCGCATGAACCTGTAGGCTATCACTCTGCTGAACGGGAGATCGCCCTTGGTACTCTGGTCCCTTATTATCTCCGCCACTTCGGTCCTGTCAACCGATCCTCTTAGGAAGAACCCGGTCAATACGCTGTCGATCTCTCCTATCTTCTTCGACAGGCAGTTGAAGTAAACGTACCTCCTTGATTCCCTCAGGAGTATGACCAGAAATGACGGCGAGAACAGTACGATTATGATGCCAGGCGCAGTCCCCGACAGAACCACCGTCATCAGCACGCCGAAGAAACCCAGAGTCCAGTTGAGTGCCGAGTCCAAAGTTGCCCGCTCCTGATTCCTTTCAGAGACTAGCCCGTCACGGTAATTGCACAACATCCTCATGTATTCCTTAGATGCAATGTCCTTTTCTATCATGTTCTCACGTCTTGATTATGTAATTAATGACTAGGTAAGGCGGTAGATTACCATTTGTTCCATCTCCATCACCAGCAGAGCTTGTATTACCAGACCCCCAAGGACTTGTTCCAGACTCAGCTGTTTCAGACCCACCAGAAGCAGCAACAGGAAAAGTATGAATATGATTTTTCAAATAGGCATCTTTTTGCCCACCCGTATTAGCTAGAGCATTAAAAGGAGCTACACCACTATAACCAACAGGGACTTTACCAGTTAAGTCAGGAACATTAAAAGTAGTAGAGCCGTCACCCACTCCGTAGGTCTCGCCAACCACAGCAAATAAACTCGCATAAGTAGTTCTTGATACTGCATTCCCGTCACAGAGTAACCAACCTGTCGGTGCTGAACTTCCACCATAAGCCATTATCACACCACTTGGAGTCATAGTTTCGATTTTATCATACACTGCATTCTTGCTTGGTGCGTTGGTCGTATCCCCGTCCCAGCCTGCTCCGTATGCGGTATCGCTGACCTTTGCGTCAGCATAGG
>JBDRGH010000284.1:0-7150 GCA_043818015.1 Pseudomonadota bacterium | reverse complement strand
CAGTTAAGATAACCCTCCTTACCTCACTCTCTTTCTTCTCGGTAAAGAATAGATAGGAATAACCCCCTTCAAGCCAACAGCCTATAAAATCTTCCTTAAACCGACTCCTGGCGTCTTCCCCTTCTCCTTTTATCCATAGATATAGAGATTCTCATAGGGATTCATGTTTGCTACCCGCAACACCGTATTCCCCAAATTATTAGCATTATGCCCGTCGAGTTTCAAGGTGAAAAGAAGTTTTGCTTTACTTTTTACCAAAAGTCGCTTAGTCTTACTATGTTCCTGGCCGCAGGGAACAAAAAGGGATACAGGCAAGAAACTATCGATAAGCGCTTTCCAGACCTACTGTTGTCATGGGGATAGCGGAATGTATCGAATAGAGAGCGTGAGGCGGGAGGTCAGGCTAACGAGCCTTGAAGTCCTAAAAAGGGGACTAGTACTCGGGACTATGGGGAATTGTAGCGCTAGGGTCCATGACCACGATATGATAGCTATTACACCGAGGAGTATGGATTATGCTACCTTGAAGGATGAGGATATAACTTTGGTGGACTACTGCGCTAAGGTAATTGAGGGGGGGCGGGAGCCTTCGATTGAGCTTCCCATGCACCTTCAGATATATAACTCGCGTAAAGACGTCTCAGCCATAATCCATACCCATTCGGTCTTTGCCAGTGCCATGGCAGCCTCGGGGAGAAAAGTTCCTGTCGTGGTGGATGAACTAATGGTTTATGTTGGCGGCGAAATCGAGCTAGCAGAATATGCCCTTCCCGGGACTCGGAAATTAGCGGAAAATGCCTTAAAGGCCATGGGAGAGAAGAATGCCGTGCTCCTTACCAACCATGGGGTGGTGGGTGTCGGAAAAGACTTGAAAAGCGCCTTGCTCTCGTGCGAAATAGTGGAGAAGGCCGCAAAGATTACCATATATGCTACCCTCTTAGGAAAGGTCAACACAGTACCTTCCTATGCCCTGGAGACCGAAAGAAGGTGGTTTGAGAACTTGAAATACCGGGGATAATAGAAACCAACCAGAGATCACCCACAGAGCCCGTGTTTTCCAAATCCTTTTTCACTTTGCCCAAGAGGTTTTCTGATCTGCCGCTTCGTCAGGATTTACCAACAAAAAACATTTTGGTGAGCGCCCAAAGGAATTTTTATTTGTACGAAAGGCTGTAAGAGGAGAACGGTTCGATGAACAATGGAAAGAAGTTACCTGGCGATATATACGCGATAGACGCAAAAGTATTCGGTATATCTAATTTTACATCAGTCTACGTGATAGCCGGCGAAGAATTGGCCCTGATAGAAACGGGGCCAACAAAATCAGCCCCTGCAATTATTCAAGGAATGAGAGGATTTGGGTTTAATCCTCGTGATGTCTCATATATCGTTGTAACCCATATTCACTTAGACCACGGAGGAGGAGCCGGCGTATTAGCCAGGGAAATGCCAAAGGCAAAGGTAGTCGTTCATGAAAAAGGTGCAAGGCATATGATAGACCCAACCAGGCTCGTAGAGAGTTCAAAGAGGGTATTTGGAGACCTCATAGATGAGTGGTATGGAGAGGTTCTACCTGTCGAGGAGGGTAGGGTTATGTCGGTAAGGGGTGGTGAGGAAATAGATCTGGGCAAGGGCCAGAGGCTTCGGCTTATCGATTCACCAGGACATGCCAATCACCATATATGCATATACTCAGAGAAGGAGAAAGGGCTTTTTACCGGGGATGCAGTAGGGGTATACCTGCCTGATCGCGACGTATTGATTCCCACTACCCCCCCTCCCGAGTTCGATCCAGATATAAACGTCGAGACGATTAAAGGTTTTCTAAACCTTGATTTAAACTGCCTGCTGTTCTCTCATTTCGGAATAACAGGAAAAGTCCATGAGACTCTGAATATGAGTATTGACTGGCTTATAAAATGGAAAGATAGTGTCTCCCACATGATGGAAAAGGATACTTCTCTGGAAGACGTTACAGAGAGGTTCAGGGAAGACACGAGGGAGGTACTTGGCGGAGCTAAAGGCATAGAGGATCTTTACCAATGGGTGATGGCGCACCACATCCCCATGTGTGCAGCAGGGTATCTTAACTATTTCAAGAGAAACGCCCCGTAAGCTTGGGAGAGATTCGCGCTATCTTGGCTTGGCAAAGTATTCGTGGACAGCGAAAAACTCTAAGAGCCAACACTGAACCCCAGTATTGGCTTTTTATTTGATAAGTAAGATGAGAAACTTAATTGATAAATTTGGTCGCAAAATCAACTACCTGCGGATATCGATTACTGACCGGTGCAACTTGAGGTGCGTTTATTGTATGCCCTTTGAAGCTATACAGAAAATCAGCCGTAATGATATTCTGAGTTATGAAGAATTCCTTCGCATCGCCGAAATAGCTGTGAAAAAAGGCATCTCGAAGATCAGGATCACCGGCGGTGAACCCCTCGTGAGAAAAGGGGTGACAGATTTTATCCATTCCCTCTCAGGAATTGCCGGAATTCAGGACATTAGCCTGACCACCAATGGCGTATCACTCAAGGATTTTGCGAGTGGTCTATTTGGGGCTGGGCTTCGCCGGATAAACGTTAGCATAGATTCTCTTAATTACAGGAAATTTCAGGAAATTACGGGGGGAGGAAGCCTTAAAGAGGTCTGGAAAGGGATAAAGGAAGCAATGGAGGTAGGGTTGCTCCCCATAAAAATAAATACTGTTGTCATCCGAGGGGTCAATGACGATGAAGTTATCGACTTTGCCAAGCTTTCAATCGATAACCCTTATCACATACGATTTATTGAATTCATGCCTGTTGGATCTACCAGCGCATGGAGTGAAGATAAACACGTATCATTCCGTGAAATAAAAGAGAAGATAGAGGGCTTCGGAAAGCTCAGTCCTATCCATACCAATCGGGACGACGGGGCGGGGCCTGCCCAAATGTTCAGAATTGATGGAGCAATGGGAGAGATCGGTTTCATAAGCCCACTCAGTAACCACTTTTGTTCGTCATGCAACCGATTGAGGCTAACCGCTGACGGAAAACTACGAACCTGCCTCTTGTCTGACAGAGAGGTGGACCTAATGCCCGTGCTAAGAGGAAACCCCGTAGATTCGGAACTGGAGCGACTGATAGAATCGGCCATTCTCAATAAACCTGAAAAACATCACTTCGGCGAAGAGATATTTAAGAAATGCTCTCGGGACATGTCGGCTATTGGGGGATAATCTCGCTCCGTTGACCCATCTTAAGGACCCATCCAGCCCTTTATTTCCCTCAATGCACCTGGAATTTCTCATTGATGATCCTTTTGAACCTCGGTCTGTAGATGATGTCAAAGGCATCTCCCTTCCCAGGGAATAGCGCTAAGGCCTGTTTCCTGACGCCTTCGACTACTCCTATAGCTTCGTCTAACGTGATCTGACTTTGCTGAATGTAGGAGATGGAAAAGTCAACGATAAACCTGAGGTATCTTATCTTTTTATTCTCTTCTATGATTTCCTTTTTCTTGGCGTCTTTGGAAGAACTTTCAACCATACCTTTTCCCCTTCCCGACTCACCGCGGTCGCGGTACCTCCTCGATTCAAGGAATCCCCTCCTATCTTCCCGTCGTAAACTCAACATCCGAAGACCGTTTAGGGATTTTGGCCACTTAAAACTGGACCATCTGAAGGCTCACTGATTGAGTATGCCCCACTCTCATTACTCTGCCTTCCCGTACTGACGGTGTTCGAAACGACGTGAGGTATTGATAGCAAATTTCTGGCCCATTGTCAACCAGACCGTACGTAAACAATCAGTTATTTCTCTGGGGTCCTACTTCTTAGCTACTTCCGAAAAAACGGAGCAAGTGAAATATATTTAATCGAATTACGTGAGTTTTAGTGAACCCTTTGTCTCCGAGCGAAATTTGCTGGAGTAGTCGGGTACCCACCTGCCTGTGCGTTGCACGCAGACAGGTCGAGGGTTAGCCCCGAAAGGGTCAGTGTGGAAGCAGTAACCCTTTCGGGGCCGTGAGCTCAGCCGAACGGAAGGGGAAAGCCACGTATATTTTCCATTGAAAAGATAGAGAGAATCTGTTAGATTCTGGGTTACATAGATGATCTAAGGCCTTTGAAGTGCTATATAGTTCACCCTGAAAAATGAAAAATTTCCTTTGGAGCGAACATCGGCAGGATTTTTGGGGTACCCATCTTAGCGAGCGGAATATAGAAACTTCGCATGTTTGACCCGCCAGAGGCGGGGAGTTTGTGAATTTTCAATGGAGCCAGCTTAGATGGGTCAAAAAACCTGCGCTTCGGAGCGAAAAAGGGAATTTTTCAGGACGAACCGTTTATGTTTTGAAAAAGTATCCCTGATAACCAATTCATAAATTTTTGGGGAACTCGCCTCTGACGGATCAAAAAATGACTGCTGAAGCAAGAAGGGATACTTTTTCAGAGCTCTCAATCTATCGTCGTCGGGTGTCGCGTCAGTGATGATTCTAAAAAGGTTTTTCCCTATAATTATCCTTGCACTCATTAGCTTGGTCGTCTGGCTGACAGCCGACATCTTCCTCACGGTAATTTCACCAAGCCTGGATGTACCTCCCCGGACGAAAACGGCAAATAGGCTCAAGAAACCGGTCAAGGTTGTCAAACATCCCTTTGACCATTACTCCATCATCGCCAGTAAGGACATCTTCAATCCGTCGGACAAGGCAAACGATAGGGGGCCCGTACGGGAGGGCTCTGGCATTCTGGGCAAGAGAGAAGAAAGAAGATCGATAACAAAGCTAAATCTTGAATTAAAAGGGATAGTAATCGGGGATACGAAGAATTCCTTCGCTATCATCGAGGACATGGATGAGAACAAACAGGATCTTTACCGATTGAACGATACGATTAAGGGTGCAACATTGGTCAAGATCTTGGATGACAGGGTCATTCTCACGAGAAACGGGCAGGAGGAGACACTTATTATGACCTACAAGGAAGGACGGCCTGCCCGAAAGCCGGGACAGGGAAAGCCCCCCAAACCCGTTCAGAGAATCACCAGTACGAGGTATATATTGAACAGAGAGAGCGTCAACAATATTGTTGGTGACCTCAATGAGTTCATGACCCAACTCAGCTTGAAACCGTATTATGAATCAGGGCAGCCTGCCGGGTTCCAGATCAGCGAGATAAAACGGGAGAGCTTGGTGAGTAAGATGGGATTGATAAAGGGTGATATAATTAAGAGCATCAACAACGTGACCATTGAAAGCCCCGAGCAGGCCATGGAGGTCTATGAGTTACTGCGGAACGAATCATCCCTGACCATGGAGATAGAGAGAGGTGGAAGGAAAAAGACGTATAATTATGAAATAAAATAATAAAGATCATCTCCAAATTAGTTGACGGATTTAGAGGATTCAAGGGGTCAAGGCCCGCCCTGGCGCAAGCGTCGTTCGACCTAGAGGCTCTCGACAGGCCAGCGTCTGGGCCAAGGATTCAGGGATTCGAGTGAGGAGGGAGAAGAACCAATAATAATAAGGGGTAAGGGGCCTTTGAAAAGCTATCTTTCTCCTGAAACAGTATCCCTGAAAGCGAATTTATAATTCTCTTGGGTTAAAGAATGAATTCTGGAGCGAGAAGGGATATATTATTCTATCAATGAGAGGTGACCCTTCAAAATCAAGCATAGTAGCCATCTCGAAGGAGATCTACACCTTATTTACGTTTCCGCTTTACCCGACAAGACTTCATCCCCTCCTTGGTCATACACGGCTCGTCCTCACAGTCTTTGTTCTTTCCCTCCTTGCGAGAGGCTATGTTGATCTTTCTCTCGCTTCCTGGCGAATGCCACTCGTGCTCATACTATACCTCCTCCATCTCCTGAATGGTGGCGTATTCGTTGGCCTTCTCCGCGCATTGACGGGGAGAACGGCATCTTATGGTGCCCTTTCGAGAGTCTATTTTGGTATCTTAGGGATAGTTTTCTTCTACACCACGTTTGTTGACCTCGCCGTCTATCTGGCAATCATCAGTATCGATTCCATCAAAACTCACCGATTCCTGGTTCCCCTTGCTGATATCATCTTCATCGGCCTCTCCATCTATTTCGTTATCCTTTGTGGGTACACCCTCAGGAAAATCATGGAGAGAAAACCCAAAAGGTATGTCCCCTCTTTCGTACTTTCGATCCTTGTTGTGCCCATTATTCTTTTCTTCGTTACAAAGACCGCCTTCTTTGATCCGACCATCTGCATCTTTTCCAAATCCATGTTTCCCACGCTCCGTGTGGGCGACTATATCCTGGTAAACAGGCTGGCGTATCTCTTTCGGGAACCTGGGAGGGGGCAAGTAGTCCTTTTCTCCCTGCCGGGGAAGGAAGGCGAGTATGTAAAGAGGATCGTAGCTGTTGCTAGCGATACCGTTATGATCAAAGATAAGAGACTCTACGTTAACGGAGGGGCCTTAAAAGAGCGGTACATCTACCATGGTCTCTATCTCAAGGGTGTCGGCAAGGAGTATGAGGAGAGAAAGATAGAAGAGAAGAAGGTATTCGTTTTGGGGGATAACCGAGGTGACAGCCACGACAGCCGGAGCTTCGGGCCTATCCCGGTAGATTGTATCAAAGGAAAGGCGGTACTGGTCTGGTACCCTCTAAGAAACGTTAAGATGCTCCGTTAGTCGCCTGATGTAAAGGGCAGTGCCAAAGAGAGACACTGCCCTTTATCGTTGCTCTCAGTTTAAGCTACCTCTATTATGTGACATGCTCGACGGCCCACGTTTCGGCGGGCGGGCCCGGCCAGAAATTAAACCCGCTGCCATCAAGGGCATTTACGTTTTGCTGCCAATCATGTCCAGCTGGCTCAAAGAGGCCGTCGTCATCGTTATCATCCCAGAAGAAGCAATCGGTAACATCGAACGTAACTTTAATCTTGTAATACCCCGTAGGGTTAGAGGGCATGGTAATTGGTGTGCTGAGACTTTCTGTCTGGTCGTAGGGATCCGGTTGTCCGGTCAGGTCCAGTGTCATAGGAGTATATCCCACGCGGGTCGTCTTATAACTGCCGTCAGCCGAATCTATCCATTTCCAGGTCCCGTTATCATTATACAGGAAATCACCTTGCCGGTATGATCCCACCGTGCTCACATAGAGCCTATAGGTGCCCGTTACACCGTCCACTG
>JBDRGH010000283.1:0-3918 GCA_043818015.1 Pseudomonadota bacterium | reverse complement strand
GAGCAGAGAGGCACCTATGAAGGGGAAGATGTTCTCGTTAGACCTTCTAGGGCTCGAGCGGTAAGAAAAGCCCCTTCCAAGCATGTGAAGAAGAAAACTGAGATTACTATTCCAAGGGCAATTAAGAGGAAAATCAAGATCTTGGAGACTATAACGGTTGGTCAAATAGCCAAGAGAATGGGGATCAAGGTGGCCGATGTGATAAAAAAGTTACTAGACCTTGGTGTGATTGCAACAATCAATCAACCTCTGGATATTGATACGGCCTCCTTAATTGCCGGCGAGTTTTCATACTCCGTTGAAAGTGTCCCTTTCGAAGAAGAGATTTTGGAAAGAAAAGAAGATGCTCCCGAGGAATTAGTTCACAGACCACCTGTGGTTACCGTGATGGGTCATGTGGATCATGGGAAGACATCTCTCTTGGACGCTATACGCGAGACTAACGTCATAGACAAGGAAGCTGGCGGTATTACACAACATATAGGAGCGTATCACGTAAGCCTTCCAAAAGGCGACATAGTCTTCTTGGATACTCCAGGCCACGAGGCGTTTACAGCGATGCGGGCTCGAGGGGCGCATGTTACCGATATTGTAGTCCTCGTCGTCGCAGCTGACGACGGAGTAATGTCACAAACCGTTGAAGCGATAGATCATGCAAAGGCTGCTGGTGTGACATTGATGGTTGCCATTAACAAAATTGATAAGTCCAATGCGAACTCCGAGAAGGTGAAGAGAGGCCTCATGGAATACGGGCTGGTCCCTGAAGCGTTGGGTGGAGATACTGTCTTTGTAGAGGTTTCTGCCAAGAAAAAACAAGGGATAAATGAACTTCTGGAGCTAATCCTATTGCAGGCTGAAATGTTGGAGTTGCGCGCTAATCCTAACAAGCCAGCCAGGGGAGTTGTCATCGAGGCAAAACTAGACAAAGGCAGGGGGGCAGTCGCAACGGTGCTTATCAAAGAGGGTACCCTGAAGATCGGCGATCCATTTGTAGCTGGAGCAAAGTTTGGAAAGATACGGGCTCTGATTAATGAAAATAGAGAAAAAGTGACACACGTGAGCCCAGCTATGCCTATAGAAGTCATTGGACTTTCTGGGGTACCCCAGGCGGGAGATAGTTTCATTGTGGTGGACGATGAGAAAAAGACAAAACACATCGCCATGTATAGACAGCAGAAGAAAAGGGAAATCGAGCTTGTGAAAACAAGCAAGATCACCTTGGAGGAGCTGTATGACAGGGTTCGAGAAGGAGATATAAAGGCATTAAACATAATTATCAAATCAGACGTCCAGGGTTCTATTGAGGCTCTGCTTAAAGCATTACAAGACCTCAGCACCGGTTCTATAAAGCTGAATGTTATTCATAGCTCCGTTGGTGCAATAGGAGAATCCGATGTGATGTTGGCCTCCGCCTCAAATGCCATAATCATCGGTTTTAATGTCAAATCAGATCCGAAGGTCCAACAGATAGCTGACCAGGAGAAAGTAAGTATCAGGTTTTATAGTATCATATACGACCTGATATCCGATGTAAAGAAAGCGATGGAGGGCTTGTTAGAGCCAAAATTAGAAGAAAAGGTATTGGGACGAGCCGAAGTAAGAAACATATTTAGTGTATCGAAGGTTGGTACCATAGCCGGCAGTTTTGTCCTCGACGGAAAGATCGTAAAAGGGGAACACGCTCGATTACTTCGGGACAACGAAGTAATTCATGATGGGAGAATATCTTCCTTAAAGAGATTCAAGGATGATGTAAAAGAGGCTGAGTCTGGCTACGAATGCGGGATAGGAATAGAAAATTTCCGTGATTTGAAGGTCGATGATATTATTGAGTCATACACCTACGAGAAGGTTCTGCCAAGCCTATGAGTTGAGACCAACCCTCTTCTTTTTGGGTCTTTCAGATGGTTATCGGTATTTGTCGCTTGGATCTCATGATACATGATAGCTTTTCTTTGAAAGGGAAACGGCACACGTTAAGAAAGGTTCTTGATAAGGTCAAGCGCGTCTTCAATGTCTCCATAGCTGAGGTAGGGGACAACGATAAGTGGCAAAAAGCGCAGGTGGGATTTTGTACCGTGGGTAATGACAAACGGTACGTCAATTCTGCTCTCGACCAGGTAATCAACTTCATCGATGATCTGCGTATTGTCGAGATACTCAATTCAGAGATAGAGTTGCTTGATTTTTGAAGTATAACTGAGAGCTACAGACCTATGATGGACTACAAAAGAGCTGATAGGGTTTCCGACTTACTGAAAAAAGAAATAGCCCAAACGCTCATAAAAGAGATTAAAGACCCCAGAATTGGGTTAGTAACAGTTACTGACGTCGAAGTAACTGATGACCTTCGTCTAGCAAGGGTCTTCTTCAGTATGGTTGGGAGTAATAGGGAACGAGAAGAAACCACCAAGGGACTCGATAGCGCATCCAGTTTTATTAAGAGAACATTGGGAAAGAGACTGAGAATGCGTTTCATCCCGGATATTGTCTTCAAATTTGATAGTTCTTTAGAGTATGGAAGCCATATCGATAGTCTCCTTGACAACCTAAAAACCCCCGTCTCTGACTGATGAAATGAATACAAAGATTATCGAAGAGATAAGAAAGAACCAGACATTCCTGATCGCATCCCATATCAACCCGGAAGGTGATGCCATAGGTTCGGCCCTCGCATTAGCAATTTCTCTAGATAGTATTGGTAAAGAGGTAACGGTCTTCAATCAGGACCCTACCCCGCAGATTCTGCAATTCCTCCCTAAGAGCGCTGAGATTATTCATGAGATAGATGAATCATGTAATTTTGATGCTGTCTTTGTCCTAGATTGTAGCGACCTTGAGAGGCTGGGGACGGGAGTTAACAGCATAAAAGGAATGAAAAAGATAATAAACATAGATCACCACATAACTAATACCAGATTTGGTGACTTAGAATTAGTCAATCCGCGGTCTAGCTCGACAGCAGAACTCGTATATGCTATTATAAAAAATATTCCCGTTGAGATTACACGCGAGGTCGCTGTTAACATTTACACTGCTATATTGACTGATACAGGTGCTTTTTGCAACTCCAATACTACCGTCGAGGCCTTTCGAATTGCAACGGAGATGGTCGGGATAGGTGTGAATCCGGGTGAGATAGCTGAAAAGGTTTACCAGAGCCAGCCAGCTTCGAGACTTAGATTATTGGGGTTGGTCTTGAATTCGCTGGAAATATTCGACAATGGAAGGATAGCTTCTGTGGTGGTAACCCTTTCAATGCTAAGAGAAGCAGGGGCTGGGCCAGATCTCACGGAAGATATAGTAAACTATCCTAAGTCTGTTCTGGGTGTAAAAGTGGCTGTTTTGTTCAGAGAAGTAGCTAGGAAGTTTTACAAAACGAGTTTCCGCTCCCATAACGATGTTAATGTCGCCGATATTGCACGGGAATTCGGTGGAGGTGGGCACCCTAATGCTTCAGGTTGCACTATCCAAGGTAGTTTAGCAGAAGTGAAGGGAAGGGTTTTTGAAACCATCAGGGAAAGATTAAATTAACGTCTCAGAAGTTCAAAGACTTACTGAGATTCCGAGAGGAGTCAGGAGACAGGAGTCAGAATCACAATGATTTTTCGAACTCAGAATGACGACTTCTGCATTTCCACTTCTCACGTTTGCTGCGTAGCCACTAAGTTGACCGGCTATTTCTCAATGAATGGTGTGTTAATCATAGATAAACCATCTGGGGTTACCTCCCATCACGTTGTAAAGAGGGTAAAAAGACTCCTTAAGGTTCGTAAAGCATGACATACCGGTACGTTGGACCCCCTCGCTACGGGTGTTCTCCCCGTTTGCATAAACGAGGCAACGAAGATAGTTCAGTTTCTTATAAATGACGATAAGGAATACAGAGCAGATATGATGTTGGGGATAGAGACGGAT
>JBDRGH010000282.1:0-2750 GCA_043818015.1 Pseudomonadota bacterium | reverse complement strand
AGTAGTCCTTCAAACTCTGTATGGTTGTATAGGTATAGAGTTACACAGCTCCAAAGTATTTCTCTGTAAAGCGGTCCCACTTGTCTTGAGCTTTCAGGATCAATTCACATATCTCTCGGACCGCCCCATCTCCTCCATTCTTGACGGTAACGTAATCGGCGAACACCTTGACGTGTTCAGACCCGTCAGCTACTGCCACAGCAAAGCCTACCTTTTTCATCAAGGGAATGTCAACCAGATCGTCGCCAATGAAACATATCTGGTTATCAGCCAGCCCTTTCTCGTTCAGAATTATTTCATATACTTTAACCTTATCGAGTATCCTTTGATATACCATCGAAATACCTAAGTCTTTTGCCCGGTGTTCAACAGCTCCAGACTCTCTTCCGCTGATAATCCCTACTTCAATGCCGGCTCGCATCAGCAGTTTTATACCATGTCCGTCTCTCACATCAAAACATTTTGACTCCACACCTCTATTGTCGTAGATTATCTTTCCATCCGTGAGAACACCGTCCACGTCCAGAATAAGTAGTTTTATCTCCTTCGCCTTCTCAATTATCGTATCTTTGACTCCGTTCACCCTGATTACTTCAGACCTTCTCCATCAATATTTCTTGATCCTAGGGTCCACCTCCACGATTTCACACGATTCACTCCCATAGATGCTCTTTAACAATATCGTCAATCCGTCCGAGCTGCTTTAGTAATCCAGGCAGAGAGTCCAGGCTTATTGAATTGGGACCGTCGCACAATGCTCGATCCGGGTCTTCATGGACCTCCATGAATATAGCATCGATTCCAACTGCAACAGCAGCTCTGGAGATATAAGGAACGAACTCTCGCTGCCCCCCAGAAACTGAACCTCTCCCTCCTGGCAATTGGATACTATGGGTTGCGTCGAAGACTACCGGGTATCCAAATCCTCTCAAGACGGGTAGGGAGCGCATATCTGCCACGAGGTTATTGTACCCAAATGAGGAGCCCCTTTCAGTTAATAGCAGCTTATCGTTACCGGTTGACTCCACCTTTTCAATAGCATTCTTCATATCCCAGGGAGCCAAAAACGGCCCCTTCTTAAGATTTACTACCTTCCCTGTCTTCGCAATCTCAACAACAAAATCCGTCTGTCGGCAAAGAAAGGCAGGTACCTGCAAGACATCCAGGACCTTGGCAGCCTCGGCAATCTCTTCAAAACGATGGATGTCGGACAAAATGGGGACTCCCACCTTCATCTTTACTTCATTAAGTATCCTTAGTCCTTCCGTAAGACCAGGCCCGCGGTAAGAATGGAGGGAAGACCTGTTAGCTTTATCATAAGAGGACTTAAATATCAACGGAATAGATAACTCACTGGCGATTTTTTGTAACCTCTCTGCTGTGCGCGTTGTTTGCTCATAGCCCTCGACTACGCAGGGGCCTGCAATTAATACCAAGGGGTTACCTCCACCGATCTTGAAAGTATTCCCACTCGTCGAAACATCAATGCTAATTACCTTAGTCAATCTCAAACTTCCTTATTAGTTGAGGAGTTGAAGAGTAGAGGAGTTGAGGAAAATAAACTACTCTTCCAATCTTCTACTCTTCTACTCTTCTAGTCTTCTGCATTTGTTTAGAGTTTAGAACTTCCCACCTATTGATCCGACGAAAGGGATGCTTTAATGAATTCCCTAAATAATGGATGTGGGTCCATAGGCCGTGATTTGAACTCCGGATGAAACTGGCAGCCCAAAAACCACGGGTGAGACTTGACTTCTATTATCTCAACAAGTTCTTCATCAGGCGACGTACCACTGATCCGAAACCCCTTCTTAATCAGTGTCTCCCTGTATTTATTGTTAAATTCATATCTGTGTCTGTGTCTTTCAGAGATCAGATCCTTCTGGTATGCCTCGCGAGCAAAACTCCCCTCGGTTATTTTGCATGGATAGGCCCCCAGTCTCATTGTACCGCCTAAGTTCACATTCTCATGTCTTTGCTGGACCGTATTGTTCCTGTAGTCAACCCATTCTTTCAGTAGATATATTACTGGGTGAGGTGTATCTTTGTTCAATTCTGAACTATGGGCCTCTGCCAACCCACAGACATTTCTTGCAAACTCTACCACAGCCAGTTGCATACCGAGGCAGATTCCAAAAAAGGGTATCTTGTTCTCTCTCGCATACCGAATGGCCTCAATCTTTCCTTCGATGCCTCGATCACCGAACCCACCCGGCACTAAAATTCCAGGCACGTTAGCCAGAAATTTATGTGGGCCCTCTCTTTCTATATCTTCTGAATCCACATACCTGAGGTTTACTTTGCAATCATTGGCAATCCCTCCGTGGACAAGCGCTTCGTTTAAACTCTTATAGGAGTCTTTTAGACTTACGTACTTTCCCACTATGGCGATCTCGGTTTCTCGCGCGGGATTCTTTATCCTTCTTATGACTTCTTCCCATTTATCCAAAACAGGAGCCCTCGTCCACATAGAGAGCATCTCAACGATTTTATCATCCAGACCCTCGCTGTGAAAGAGAACAGGGACTTCATAAATGCTAGCCACGTCCTTAGCTGTAATTACTGCATCCTTGTCTACATTACAGAAGAGGGCGATCTTAGATTTTATTTCGAGAGGCAGAAGCCGATCGGTGCGACAGAGGAGAATATCAGGTTGGATACCGATTTCCTGCAACATCTTTACGCTGTGCTGAGTTGGCTTAGTCTTTAATTGACCAGCGGTCGGGATAAAAGGGACCAGGGTCAGGTGA
>JBDRGH010000281.1:0-5921 GCA_043818015.1 Pseudomonadota bacterium | reverse complement strand
ACTAATTAGTCGATGGATCAAGAGGATTCAAGTGAGGCATCCTCGAATCCATCTCACCCAACTAATGGGAACAGAAACAAATACCCTTTCGTACGGAGGGTACATTCATAAGTAGCCAAACACCCTGCGCGGAAAACGTTTCCTCAAACCCGAGCGCGAAACGTCCTTACACTTCGGAAGATAAAGAGATGTGGAATGAAGATTGAATTTTCTCGAGCGTTGGAGTACACATGACAAAGGGTTTTTCGAGCACTTCGAATGCTGCGTTTTTTCTTTGACAAACATTACAGGATGATATAGTTTATGCAGTCTACAATGGAAAGGGATCAAAGAAAAATACGAAATTTCTCTATTATCGCCCATATAGACCATGGCAAATCCACCTTGGCAGATAGGTTTCTCGAGATTACCGGTGTTCTTGGTACCAAGGCAATAACTCCCCAATTCCTGGACACCATGGATATAGAGAGGGAGAGGGGAATCACCATCAAGGCCCAAGCTGTCAAACTACCTTACACAGCCAATGATAACGGGAGATATATCCTAAATCTAATCGATACCCCTGGGCACGTAGATTTTAGCTATGAGGTTTCCCGCAGTCTGGCTGCCTGTGAGGGGGCAGTATTAGTTGTAGATGCGTCTCAAGGGGTGGAGGCCCAGACTTTAGCCAATGTATATATGGCCTATGATTTCAGTCTGACAATTATACCCGTTATAAATAAGATAGATCTCGCTAGCGCCGATCCCGATAAGACAAAGAGAGAAATTGAAGACATTATCGGCATAGAAGCAGCTGACGCTATTCTGATAAGCGCCAAAGAGGGTACACGCATTAAGGAAGTTCTAGAAGCGGTTGTCGCAAAGATCCCACCACCCGGGGGAAGTAGAACGGCCCCTTTGAAGGCCTTGATATTCGATTCCTGGTTTGATCACTACCAGGGTGCTGTCGTGCTGATTAGGGTATTTGATGGAACGATAAAAAAAGGGATGATCATACAGATGATGTCATCAAAGAAGACCTTTGAGGTTGTCCGAGTTGGTGTATTTTCCCCGGATATGACAGAGGTTCCAGAACTCTCAGCCGGTGACGTCGGTTTTGCCATGGCGGGGATTAAAGAAGTCAAAGACACCAAGATAGGTGACACCATAACCGACTCAGAGAATCCGACTGATACCGCTTATCCAGGCTTCAAGGTCATGAAACCCATGGTCTTTAGCGGTCTCTATCCGGCCGCACCTGCTCAATTTGACCTGCTTCGGAGTTCTCTTGAAAAACTTCAGCTCAATGATTCCTCCTTCACATATGAACCCGAAACCTCCTTGGCACTCGGGTTCGGATTCCGTTGTGGATTTCTGGGGCTCCTGCATATGGAAGTCATTCAGGAACGTCTTGAGAGAGAGTATGACTTGAATCTGATCACCACTGCACCTAACGTAATTTACCAGGTCACCACCACTTCCGGGCAGGTGTTGAATATAGATAATCCATCGAAGCTTCCTCTGCCTCACCAGATTGCGTCTATCAAGGAACCATATGTGCTGGCTACTATCTATGTCCCCAGTACTTATGTCGGACCTGTATTAAAGCTGTGCGAAGAGAAACGCGGTATCCAAAGACTGGTCAAATATCTTAACGTCGAAAGGGTCGCTTTAACCTATGAAATCCCTTTTAACAAGATAATCTTTGACTTCTACGATAGGCTGAAATCAGTAACCCGTGGATATGCTTCTCTTGATTATGAGTACCTCGACTTTCGCGAGTCCAATATGGTGAAACTGGATATACTCATTAACGGAGAGATTATAGATGCTCTTTCATTGATTGCCCACGGGGACGAGGCATATTTGAGAGCTAGAAGTCTGGTTACCAAAATGAAAGACGTAATACCACGTCAAATGTTTGAAGTAGTGATTCAAGCGGCTATAGGTAAAAAGGTCATAGCGAGAGAAGCTATCAGACCATTGAGAAAAAACGTAACGGCAAAATGTTACGGGGGAGACATTACAAGGAAAAGGAAGCTTCTGGAGAAGCAACGAGAAGGCAAAAAGAGGATGAAGCAGGTCGGAAGGGTTGAAATCCCTCAAGAGGCATTTCTGGCTATAGTAAAGTCTTAATTAGTCCCTTACTTCGCTCATGGCTGGGTACTGACCGCTTTCAGCTACCGGAATAGAAAGGGGAGCTTATGAGGAAAAAGTCGCTAATTAGAGAATGGGTTGAGGCAATAGTAATTGCTGTCGTCTTGGCTCTCATAATCAGAACCTTTGTAGTTCAGGCATTTAAGATTCCTTCGGGATCGATGGAGCCAACGTTACTGGTTGGTGACCACATATTGGTTAATAAATTCATTTATGGAATAAAGATTCCCTTCACTAATATCGAGGTGCTTCCCCTCAAGAAACCCCAAAGGGATGATATAATAGTCTTTGTCTACCCTGTTGATAGAAAGAAGGACTTTATAAAGAGAGTTATTGGTGTAGAAGGTGATAGGGTTGAAATAATAGACAAAAAGGTATATATTAATGGTTCTCTATTTAATAGACCCTTTGGGGTCAATAGCGATGACACTATTATACCGAGGGATATTCAACCGCGGGACAATTTCGGCCCCGTAGTTGTCCCCAAAAACTCTCTCTTTGTAATGGGGGATAATAGAGATCATAGTTACGATAGTCGATATTGGGGTTTTATAAAATCGGAAGAAGTGAAGGGCAAGGCATTTATAATTTATTGGTCCTGGAATGGAGAGAGGCACAGCCTCAGATGGAAAAGGATTGGTAACTTACTACACTAGTAGAAAAATTGGCCCACCTTTGCTTGGGGATCATCCCCGAATTAGTTGATGGATTAAGAGGATTCAGGGGACCAAGGCCCGCCCTGTCCCGACGGGTCGGGACAGCGTCTGGGCCAGGGAGTCAGGGATTTAAGTGAGATATCTTTCATTTTTCAGAGCGGACTAATTAGAGAGGTAAACCGTGACCTACGTGGAAAAGAAAGAAGTCATAGACAAGACTGAAATGGAACGAGCGCTGCTCCGTATATCCCACGAAATTATGGAGAGAAATAAAGGAACCCAGAATTTGGTCCTTATCGGAATTCGGACGAGGGGTATTTACATAGCCAGACGAATCGCAACATATATCCGTCAGATTGAGAAAGTGGATGTCCCGATAGGCGTCTTGGACATAACCCTTTACAGGGATGACATCAGATACAATTCTGATCAACCGATAATCCATAAAACAGATATACCATTTTCAATCACCGGCAAAAGAGTGGTTCTTATAGATGACGTGTTATGCACTGGGAGGAGCACCAGGGCAGCATTGGATGGGCTGATGAGCATTGGGCGACCCGAGGTTATTCAGTTGGCTGTCCTAGTTGATAGGGGACATAGGGAACTTCCTATCCAGGCAGATTATGTAGGCAAAAATCTTCCCACGTCGAAGGATGAAGTGGTAAGGGTTATGCTTGAAGAAGAGGAGGCTATAGATAGAGTTGTCCTTCAAGAGGCAGTCAAGTGACGGACGAGATAGTAAGGTTCGCAAATGGCATTTGATCTAATTATTAGAAATGCTAGATTAGAAGACGATGGCCTCCCGGTAGATATCGGCATAAGGGACGGGAAAATTCATAGTATTGGCGATGTAAAAGGGGATGGCTCCGAAGTAAGACATATCAATGCGAGAAATAACCTTGTCATGCCGGGTTTTGTAAACTCCCACACCCATCTGGATAAAGCAGACCTCCTTTCTCAAATGAAACCCTTCCAGTTTGGGGGTACACTGGAGCAGAATAGAAAACTGATACGCGAATTCAAAGAAAACTATACAATCGCCGGGATAAAAGAGAGGGCGGGCAGGGTAGTAAAAGAGATGGTCAGGCATGGTATCACGGCAATCAGGACTCAGGTTGATGTTGACCCGACGGCAAAACTCCTCCCGGTTATAGCGATATCTGAACTAAGAAAAGAGTATATCGATACGGTACATATAGAGATATGCGCCTTTCCTCAAGAAGGGGTTTTGAAGCCCGGGGCGGTGGAGCTACTGGAGCAAGCCTTAGGTAGTGGCGCTGATTTACTTGGTGGACTTCCCTTAGTGGAAAAATCAGAAATAGAGCAAAAAAAGCATATTGATATTCTCTTTGAAATGGCAAAAAAGTTCGGCGTGGATCTGGAGGTTCAACTAGACGAGTCCAATGACCCCAAAGATTTTATGTTACCATATCTGGCGGAAAAGACAATTAAAGAGGGCTATCAAGGAAAGGTTTCGGCCACACACTGCATCTCTCTCTCGAAGGTTGACGACGAAATAGCGAGTGAAGTAATAAAAAAGCTTAAGGAAGCGGAGATCAATGTCATAGTAACACCCAGCTGTAATCTTATAACTAGGTTCCCTGAGCTTAAGGCCTCGCGACCATATAACAGTATAACGAGAGTGCCGCAACTCGTTGAAGACGGTGTCAACGTGGCAATGGGTACGGATAATGTCAGGGATATCTTTTATCCACTGGGTAATGGAAGTATGATAAGAGAAATGCATGTATTGGCAACCACTACCAGGATGACTAGAATCGAGGATGTGGACCACATATTTGACATCGGATCTTTAAATGGTGCCAAGATATTGGGCCTCGATTACGGGGTTAGTGTGGGGAGATCTGCTGACCTAGTTGTTGCCAATTCCACTACTAAAAGAGGTGTGATAAGCGGCCAGGAAGCCATCCCATACATCGTAAAGAATGGGCATGTGATAAGTCAATCTGAGTTAATTATACAGGAATTTCCTTTTTAACAACTCCAGGTACTTAACTTACATTGAAATCCTGAGAGAAGTCAGGCGACAGGAGTCAGAATCCAGAATAATTTTTTCATTCTCCGCCTCTGGCGAACTGACCTCTGAATTCTGGCTTCTCAAATTAGTTGGGAAGCAACTAGCTTGCGACAATGGGGAGCCTGTATGCGTGATGATGAAATAGACAAAATGATACAAAGATCGTACGACCTCCATTTTCACATAGGACCTGATATTTTGCCCCGTAAATATAACGTCGGACAGTTAATCCAGCAGGAGCAAGGGAAAATATCCGGTATTGTTTTAAAGTCCCACAGCTTTCCGACAATCACTGGTATAATTGCTTCTGGAGAGGAGAATGGTAGGCTGAAGTTATTTGGTTCCATTACTATGAACTATTTTATGGGAGGATTTAACCCTAGTGCAATCTATGCCTCGGCTACGATGTCCAAGAACTTTCCGATCATCGTATGGTTTCCAACCATCCATGCGGAAAACCATTTGAGACATAACTACAGTAACTATGAGATTCCGCCAGAGTGGGTTAAAGATCCAGAATTTAAACCCAGGATTAAGACAGAACTTAAGGCTGTGAGGGTAATCGATTGGAACAATGTCCTGTTTGATAAGTGTGTAAGGGTCTTAAAAATGATTAAGAAGATGAACTGCATTATGGCTACAGGGCATCTCTCGTGGGAGGAGACAGAGGTACTAGCCTCACAGGCCCTGAAGGAGGACATTAAGGTAATAATCACTCACCCGAATCAAAAGGATATTGCAATGCCTTTGAGAATTCAAAAAGAGTTGGGAAGGCAAGGGGCATACATAGAACATTGTTATGTGATGTATCTTGATAGAGACAATGAAGACGACTACCCATTGGACGAGATGGCAGATAAGATCAACGAGGTGGGAGCTGATCATTCTATCTTAACCTCTGACGCAGGCCAAATGAAAAGTCCAAGTCCCAGTGAGTCATTGAAGGAGTTTGTTAGGCTACTTTCAAAAGAGGGAATAACTAAGTCCCAATTCGAGAAAATGTTGATAAAAAATCCCGAAATGATACTGGGGATAGGAGGAGGGTAATAGATCAAGTGGCTGGAAAAAAAGGAAAACGGGACAAAAAG
>JBDRGH010000280.1:0-3674 GCA_043818015.1 Pseudomonadota bacterium | reverse complement strand
ATGCACATTATCACTCGAAAGCGCTTACTTAAATTTGCTAAAAAACATCCTGATTGTTCCACTGCACTTGAATCTTGGTATCGGATCGTCAAACGCACTGATTTTAGTTCATTCGCCGAACTTCGGCAAACTTTTCCGAGTGCTGATAAAGTCGGCAATTTAACGGTTTTTAATATCGGTGGCAATAAAGCCCGTTTGATTGCAGCCATACACTACAATACTCATCGGATTTATATTCGGCATATCCTTACCCATGAAGAATATGATCGAGGATCTTGGAGGAAATAATGAATATCCAGCTTAAAGAAATTGCAAAAGTTTGATCTGATATCCAGCCCATATTTTCTGTGCCACATAATGAAAAAGACTACGATAAATTGGTCAATCTCCTTGATAGCCTTATTGATGAAGTGGGGAATAATGAGAACCATCCCTTAACTTCTCTGATGGAAACGATTGGGAGCCTAATTGAAACATATGAATCCCAATATATTAACGAGATAGAGGGTAATCCGGTAGATGCTCTGAATGCTTTGATGGCAGAACATGGTCTGAAACAGTCGGATCTGTTTGAACTCGGTAGCCAGGGAGTTGTATCAGAAATTTTATCCGGTAAACGTCAGCTAAATGTCCGTCAAATAAAAATGTTGAGCAAACGTTTCAAAGTATCTCCAGCAGTCTTTATTTAAATCAAATTTCAAGAATAAATTATCTATCCTTGCGAGCCTTGACTACCTCAGGATATTTTCTTTTTCAAAAGAATACCTAAACGATAAAGTGCAGCCAGGTGCCGCAAGATATATTAAAGGTGGCCTATTTTTAATCCATTTTAAATCCTCAATCTTAACTTGACCTTTCTGGCTTTTTTCCAGTAAAATGGACTTAATCTTTATCACCTCTTCCCATTATTTAAGCCTTACGGGGTTCATCATGAAAAAACATCTCAAAATAGGCACACCAATCATCATCCTTTCTCTTTTCATCCTAACTTTGTCGCCCCTTCCTGCAAGGGCGCAAAAAGAGCTCACCAAGTCACGAGGTGAGATACGAGTGGTGGAGAGCTGGCGGCCTGATGTTAATGTCCTGGGCCACAATGTGCTCCAGTACCTCTTTGAGTATGCCCTCGACAGGAACGAGCTGGCGCCGTCTCTTGGTATTTCCAAAGAATGGATCGATGACACGACCCTGGAAGTCAAGTTGCGGCAGGGGGTGAGCTTCACAAATGGGGAGCCTTTCGATGCCTATGCCGTGAAGTTCAACTTTGACTATCAACGCTTACACAATCCTAGCCGGGGTGTTCAGGTTTACATGAAGAATGTGAAGGAGATTCAAGTGATTGATCCCCATACCGTGCGAATGGACCTCGATCAGCCGGATGCACTTCTCTGGAATAGGATTCTACCACAACCCATATCTGGCTGGGTGATCGGTGCACCTAAATACATGGAACGTGTCGGTTGGGATGAGTTTATGAAAAGGCCGGTTGGCACAGGTCCCTATATGGTTGAAGGTGTAGTGAAGGATTACAGAAAAATGGCCGAGGGCGAGGTATACGCCACACTGGTGGCAAACCCGGGTTACTGGAATGAAGGTTACCCAAATATACGGAAGATTACGTTCGTCCGACACAGTCCAAAGGAGGCCCTGCGTGCCGTGATCGAGGGGCGAGTCGATCTGGTGACCTCCCTGATACCAAAGGATACCCTGAAGGTGGCGGAAAGCCCATACTCCAAGGTGGTTAAGGGCAGGCAGGATGTCACATGTACAATGGCGCAACTAAACCTTATGTCCACCCATACGCTTCCCTTGCGCGACATGCGAGTAAGGAAAGCCCTCAACTACGCCGTTAACAAAGAAGAACTTTTCCGGTATGCATTCAAAGGAAACGCAGTGGAGATGAGAGGAATTTTGACTGAAAAATCTGGTGTTGATCTATCCGGCACAGAACCCTATGAATGGAACATCCCGAAGGCACGAGAGTTACTCAAGGATGCCGGCTACGGAGAGGGCTTCAAGATGAAGCTTTTTTATCTGGAGAAGGATTATCTAACCGTTTACCTCCTCCGGCGTTTTTACAGTTTGCTTAAGATAGAGGTAGAGATTACCCCTGTCGACTGGGAATGGATAGTAAGGCATATAGTATATCCTAATACCCACGAGGGTTACTCCTGGGAGGATGAATATTGGTGGATAATCCTTTACTCGGTTCCTTCAAATGTGCCGGAGCTCATGGGCGGAATACTTGAGTGGGGTTGGCATTCCGGGGCAGCGTGGCAGACTTCCCCTGACTGGTTAATGGTGCCTTTGGACAGGATGTACGATAAGCTATTCAAAACAAAGGACAAGGAGAGCCGATTTCAAATCTACAAAGAGGCTAACGAGTACATGGCAGACCAGGCATTGTGGGTGTTTACCATGGCTCCGCTTAGCCTCTATGGCGTTAATGAGGAGATGGAGTTCATCCCGCAGTTGAGCCAGTATCTTTACCTGGATTACTCGTCTGTGACCGATAACCATTGGTCGGTGCGCGGTGAATGAGGTCCCGGTGATTAAAAGACTATCGGAAGCATGACCGGTTTGTTAATTCATTGGTAAATATTCGGTTAACACATACTTCCCCCTTTCTTAAAGGGGGACCGAGGCCTCCGGCTCGTAGAGCCTACGGCTCGGTGAGGGGATTTTAATATGGCCTGTTCCCCGAACAGGCCTGCCGCCTGCCATCGGGCCGATGAGGGCATCGGCCCCTACATTGATATCCAGCATACAGGCATATTAGAATCGCCAATCCATATACGGGTTAACCGAATATTTACATTCATGGTTAAGGATGAAAAGGGGCCACCCCTGTAGGAGCGACCTCCAGGTCGCGAAAAGCAGGACTAAATTCAGCGAAGGATATATAAATTCTTGCTGGTTCCAAATTGCCGGGTAAATGATTAGGAAATAACCTCAACCCTTAACATCTCCGAAGTTTGGGATTACAGATTCAATCTTTAGTTACTTTTGTTGATATGTGCATTTACCGGTAAATTTATGAGGGAAGGAGAAAGAGCATGGACGATATGGCTATTACTCCAAAGGGCAGCATCCAGCGCAAGGTATTGACCATCGTTATTCCCTTGATCATAGTTCCGATGCTTGCCATTGGTCTGGTGAGCTTCCACACCCTCAATAAAGAGGCCGCCAACCGAAGCAGGCGTTTCCTTCAGGATCGCAAAAACGAGATCCTCACCATCTCCGAGAATCAATCGGTCGCCAACTACTTCCACAACATCGCCTACGGGCTCTCGGAAGAGGCCACCATGTACAAGGATGAGCTGGAGCGCTTTTTCAAAAAGTTTGCTGATCGTTACAACAGCATCGAGCAGATCTATGCAGGGATACGCTACATAGACAAGGAGGGTCAAGAGATCGCCAGGGTCTCGGATGACAGGGTCGGGGACGACTACCGTCAGGTGGCAGAGGAGGAGTTCTTCAGGGTGGCGATAGCCTATTCTCCGGGGAAGGTCTACACCTCACCGGTTGTGCGGCGAATGATTAACGCCATGCCCATATTCTGGGACGAGGATGGCAATGGCGAGTTTTCAGAGAACGAACTGCGCGGCGTCATAGCGGTAGACTCCCTCTATCCTATCAGCCAGTTCCGGCATGAGAGGATGGTCATGGCCCTTGCA
>JBDRGH010000279.1:0-2294 GCA_043818015.1 Pseudomonadota bacterium | reverse complement strand
TTCATTGAACCGGTATTGAGGTCTTATATCATCGAGTTTCTGGCAGAGGTCATAGTTAAACGTTTCTTCGACATACTTCTGTATTTCATACCGTTCCAAATTGAACAAGTCACTCTGCTTTGTGCTCCATACCATACCATCGCCAGCATCAAAGCCTGAAAACACGGACACATTGTAGGCGGTTGCAGTGCCAAGGTTGTTAACCTTAACTTTTACCACTGCGTAAATTCCCTCGCCTTCAACGCTCCACTCATGGGTGATGACTGGAGCAGGAATCAAGGGATATATATTTGCTGAAGTATCTTCATATTCTTCTGGGAGTTCTCCGATTCCCCATCCGGAATTAGTAGTCTCGATATAAAAGTATCTTTCTCCTTCATACGTCCAATATGTGCCGGGCCTGTTTCCGCTACCCTTCACACCGATAGCCATGTGTTCTGGTAGTGCAAGCAATACCACACCGTAGCCCATCTCTGAAAGTATTGAGGCCAACAGGATGGATGTGTTCTCACAATCACCACCACCGTCTACCAGGGTCTCAACAGGGTACCTTGGATACTCGTCGAAGGGAGAAGTAACGGAGTCGACTGTATAGGGGAGACCTTGGACAAAAGCTATCGCTAGTTCTACCGTCTGATAATCGTCAAATCCCTCTCGTTCCGCTGCTCTTTCTATCATTTCAACAACTCTTTCGATATAGACATCATCCAACGGGTGGGTCACATATACCGAGTAATTTCTCGTAGGTGGTCTGGGCACTGAGTGGTAGTATTCATACAAAGCTTCAGGTATCAGTGTGTCCCAATTCCATTCTCCAAGGTACTCCCAAATGAAGTGACGCTCAAGAAGTTCGATTGATACAGGGATTTCCTGGACGACTTCGAGCAGTTCAACAGAACCTCCTTCTGTTGCTGGCGGTTGAGGTTTAACTGTGGGTTCTTCCGGTTCAGTCGCGGTAAGCTCTTCGTCCGGTGGCTGAGTTACAGTTGGCTCTACCGTCGAAGGTTGGGGTGTAACCACCCCAGGACGGGGTGCCGGAGTGTTCGGTGGCGAATAAGTGCTATCGTCTTCAGACAGCAGGTTGGATAGGAAACCTAAAACCATAAGAATAATGAACCCGATGGCTAAAATACTACAGCCTTGTGACAGGCACCCGTCTCGTTTTTTTACCTGTGCAACCGGTCTTGGTGGAGGTGGATAATCTTCCTGTGTAAATTCAGATGTAGAGCTTCTGAAATGGGGCGCTCCTCTTCCCGGACCATAACTAGGCAAAGGAAAACTCTTCTCACATATAGAGCACTCCCATAAGGTTGATTGATAGTTATAGTAAACCCTCGAACTGCCACAAAATGGGCATAATCCTCTACCTTCTTCGCTCATCCTTCTACCCCGGAGTATTACACGATCTTGAGATAACGCTTACGATGGGGAGTCTCTTTTTCTGCATACGCACCTACATTGCACGTAATTATTAACGGCATTGATTTTGAACCTCATTGGGATGGGGTAACAGACCTTTGAGAACCTCGAATGCCCGGGGGCTTACCCATCGCACAGCATCAAGCCCTCCTTCTCCCTGCATGAACCGCTTGGATCGAAGGTAATTACGTGAGACACCAACAATACCAGGAGTCTGTTTGCCACCTGCGGCATTGGCGAGCTTGTCCCAGGTGAAACCTTCGGGAGCTTCTCCCTGATAATCGTGCTCCATGATCCCGATACCATGAAGCGATTCAATCGAGAACACCAAGAACTGAAAACATCCGCAACTGGTATGCGGGAATTTCCTTAGGCCGTGAAGCTGCACTCGCTTAATATGACTGGGGGAAAGTCTTTCGATTGTCTGGTTGACCTCAAGGTATTCCCCCTTCTTGACATCGATCGTATTTCCTACCTCGATGGTCCCCCGAATCTCGTGTTTCTCCAATTCACGGCGCTTCCAGGGGTGGCGTGAAACTCCGAAGAGGGCATATGCCTTGACCTGAAGCCTGTCACGGCCGCACATGGGAGGCCGGTCAGGAGTAACGATGCATACGTGATCTTTGCTGAATGGCTGGCATTCCAAACAGTAGTGGAAGTACTTAACAGTATCATCCGACTCCTTTCCAATCACCTTTTGCCGCTCGGCCTGGAACTCTTCTACTGCCGATCTGGCCTTTTTCACATCGTCCCCGGTAAGTATCTTAACATGGATATTTTCAAGGTAAGGGAATTCATAAGGGATCCATCTCTGAAGCGCTTCAGCGATTATCGATGCATCTGGTTTTACCCCCGGTTTCTTTAAGCCATTTTTT
>JBDRGH010000278.1:0-6491 GCA_043818015.1 Pseudomonadota bacterium | reverse complement strand
GTGATAAGTAGCTCTTCAAGCTCCTCCAGTAGGTCATCGTCTATCTTCTTCTTACCAAGTACGAGCCTGTCTACCCTGCTTAGAAAACCTTCTCTCGTCTTTGATAATCCTTCTTTTAATCTACGGAGAACACCCTTTTCTTCTTTCTCCTCCTCGACCATTGCTCTTTTGAACCACAACACAATTAACATCCTCCCATTGAAACTTCTCTTTCCAGAGACGAGACTCTTGACAACAGTATTTCTAAATAAAACGGATCCCCACCTCTTCCTATTCGTACCTCAATGATTCGATAGGGTCAAGCTTAGAAGCTTTTTGGGCTGGATATAGACCAAAGATTACTCCTACCGCTAACGAGAAGAAGAAGGCCAATAGTATAATATCTGGCGATATAACCGTTGGCCATTTTGCCAGCGTAGATATGAATTTCGATCCAACAATCCCCAGAAGGATTCCAATCAAACCGCCAACAGTGCTGAGGACGATGGCTTCTATCATAAATTGGATGAGGATATCTCTCCTCTTGGCACCTACGGCTACTCTGATACCTATCTCTCTGGTCCTCTCGGCTACTGAAACCAACATTATGTTCATGATACCTATACCCCCGACGATCAGAGAAACCGATGCAACACTTGCCAGCAGGACAGTCATGATCTTTGTGGCCTCTTTAGCCGTATCCATAAACTCCGTAAGGCTTCTAATCGTAAAATCATCGTTCTTATTGTGAGTGATACGATGGCGGTTCCGCAAGACCTGCCTTACCTGCCTTACCGCGTCTGGAATAGCATCGAAACTTTCAGCAGAAACGAGTATGGCACCGACCGTTCCCAAGATCGGTGAACCAATCACTCTTCGCTCAGCCGTCGAAAAGGGGAGGAGAACCACATCATCCTGATCTTGACCGGAGGGCGATTGTCCTTTGGAAGATAGTACCCCTACTACCTTTAATGGCACATTGTTTATCCGGATGGTCTGTCCGATCGGACTCTGGCCAGAACCAAATAGGTTCTCCAGTGCCGTCTTACCAATTACGGCCACTTTTGCCCCCTTTCTCTCATCATCTTTCGTGATAAACCTACCGTCGGAGACCCCCCAGTTTCTTACTGTTTCATATTCGGAATTAACACCATATACCAGCGTACTCCAATTTTGATTCCCAAAGATTACCTGCATGACCTTGCGGTTTACATAAGCCACACCATTCACCGCGGGGCAGTATTGCCGAATAGCCTTTGCATCTTCCACCGTTATGGTTGGAGTCTCTCCAATAGCGGCTCTCACACCCGCGCGCGTAGTACTACCAGACAGGACTATCAACATGTTCGTCCCCAGATTGCTAATTTCCTCCTGAACACGAGCGCTGGCTCCTTGCCCGATCCCTGTCATCGCTATGACTGCCCAAACCCCAATTATGACGCCCAGCGTAGTTAGGATCGATCGCAGTTTGTTTCGCTCCAGTGCAATGAATGACATTCTAAGGGTCATCAGGAAAAAATTCACGATAGGATTCCCCCTGTATGGTTTTCTATCGGGATGTCCTCCTCTACCCTCCCGTCTTTAAACCTTACGTTTCTAGACGCATATACTGCAATACTGCTCTCATGAGTAACCAGGACGACAGTTATGCCAAGGGTAACGTTCAGTTCCCTAAATATCTCCATGATGTCAGTAGACGTACGGCTATCCAGATTTCCTGTAGGCTCATCGGCCAAAATAATAGACGGGCTATTGATAAATGCCCTGGCGATGGCGACTCGCTGTTGCTCACCACCGGAAAGCTGGCTTGGGGTGTGGTGCTCTCGCTCTTTGAGGCCAACCTTCCGAAGGGCTTCCATCGCCCTTTCCTTTTGTTCCCTGTGAGGTACCCTTTTGTACACGAGTGGCAGTTGCACATTTTCCAAGGCTGTCATGCGAGCCAGCAGATTAAAGGACTGAAAGACAAATCCAATCTTCTCATTTCTAATCTCTGCCATCTCGTCCCTGTTGAAAGAAGAAACATCCTGCTTTTCTAAATAGTACCGTCCTCCAGTTGGTTTATCGAGGCAGCCTACAATATTGAGAAAAGTAGATTTGCCAGATCCTGAAGCCCCGGTAACGGAAACAAATTCCCCTCGTAAGATACTCAGATTGAGGTTCTGAAGGGCATGAACCTTTACCTCGCCCATTTTGTAAATTCTCACTAGGTCCTGCACCCTGATAATGTTGTTATTGGTTTCATTCATCTCTTAAAATCTTCTAAACGTGAATCCGAACCGTTTACTCTTCGATACCTCTGATGGCTTCATAGCTCCCGTTATGACCGTATCTCCCTCTTTTAAGTTCCCTGAAATGAGCTCTGTGTTTATATCATCCGTAATCCCTACTGTTACAGAGACGGGCCGCGGGCTGCCATCAGAAGACAAAACCCAAACTTGTACCGTTCTTTTCGCATCCCCGGCCTCCATTTTCCGACTTTCATCCCTTGCCTTGACGATCATATCGAACTTCTGCCTCTGGGCTTCTGTAAGGATCATCCGAATCCGCTGTCTAATATTCATGCGTAACTTTTCTGCCGCATCCGTTATGTCTATTCCCGATCGCCGATCGGCTCGAAGCTTAGCAACCTTCTCCTTTGCCGCTTTAAAGATGCCCCGCACTCTATCGATCTGATCAGAGGATAGCCCCAGAGCAAAGGACAATCTATTAATAACAGACTCATCCAAAGGGGAAGTTGCTTGACCACCATCTTCCTCCGAGGATGTTTCCCCCGACTCGGGCTTGAAGCGCAGGGCCGCGTTGAGAATTCTGAGTACATCATCCTTCCTACTGATAATAACGGAGACATCGGCCGTCATTCCGGGCCTCAATTTACGATCTCGATTATCAACCTCAATAATAACATCATACGTGACCACGTTTTGAACTGTGATAGGAGCATTTCTGATCTGGACAACCTTTCCTTCAAATGTTTCATCGGGATAGGCATCAATGCTGAAAGTGGCCTCCTGATCAACCTTGACCCTCCCTATATCTGCCTCGCTGACATTTGTATTTGCCTGCATACGGGTAAGATCCTCGGCAATTAGAAAGAGAATAGGAGCTTGGAGACTGGCAGCCACTGTTTGCCCCACATCAACATTTCGGGAGATGACAATACCATTTACCGGGGAACGGATAACTGTATGATCGAGATCGAGTTCCGCCGATTCCAGACTGGCTTTGGCCTGCTTGTATTTAGCGAGGGCTTCTTCGTATCTCGCTTCTGCTACCTTCAACTGAGCTTTGGCTGATTTTATTTCGGAACAGGCCGCCGCATATCTACTCTCAACGGTCTTCAGTTGCGCTAAAGCTGATCGGCATTGGGCCTCCAAAGAATCTCTGCTATCCTTAGAGACCACGCCTTGCCGATACAGTTCTTCGGTTCGTTTGAAGATTCTCTCAGAATCCTGAAGAGCCACTCTGGCTTTGTCAATTTCTGCCTTCGTCGCTTCCTCCAAAGCCATGGCATTGTCGATACCAGCGTTACCATTTTCGACGCCCGCCTTCGCAATTTGAACGGCAGCCATGGCAGCTCCAAGGTTCGCCCTCGCTTGCTTTACCCTTGCCACGAAGACGGCCTGCTCTATCTGGGCAATAACCTCTCCCTCTTTCACCTCTGAATTAAAGTCCGCAAAGAGTTTTTGAATAACTCCGGAGACTTGGCTCCCGACCTGTACTGTTCTGGTGGCGTTTATCGTTCCCGTGGCGTTTATTGTTAAAGAAATCCCTCCCCTTTCTATCTTTGCAGTTTGATATTTGATAGAAGGATTCTCCTTCGTATAAAAATGGAAGATTCCATAAACTGTCAAGGCGACGGCGATGAGAATGGGTATATATATTTTGAGTAACTTGGCTTTCATAAAGGTCTCCCACTGCTAAAACGGATGTTTTTAGGATTATCCCGCCAGTTCATAAGAGTTTCAAAGAAGAAACCATGCTGAAGGAACCACATGAATTCTGATACGGAATTAAACTCATATACGTTTTTCGAGTTAGTGCCAAAATATCAATACAAAGGTTCGACAGCCCTCGATGTTTTCAAGATCATTTTACAAACTCATAATATCTGGAAACCGATTCAAGCCCTTTGGCTGACTCACACGGAACCCTCGGCCTCCGAGATGACACTGACCTCAATGGCAAGCTCCAAATTTTAACGCTATTCTACAATCAGTTAGAGAATCGTGTCAAGATGAAGATGCGGTATATATGGGAATTTCCAAAAAAGCCCATACCCTTGTCTGTCCTTAAATTCCATGCTGTCCCGTTATCAACCTTGAAATCCATCGAGAGAGTTACAATGGCTCTACGGTAATTGAATTTCATGTCGAAAAAGTAAAGAACCCCGCGCGTCTGCGCAGGGTATCGAGGGTTATTCTTTAAAATTCTTATGGGCTATTCACCTCAAAGGTGTTTCACCACGGTCAGCTTACGGAACACAATTTCTCGTCTCTAACAGGTGAATAGTTTGCGACCAAGCTGTCCTCGGTCTTGATCCCAGCGTTTTATCAAATAGTATTTTTCGCCCTCAAATACTCGAACGATGCTCTCAAAATATTCTTCGCATTCCTTCGTCTCCATGTGGCCTGTTTTATTGACGAACGATAAAATTCGAGAGTGATAAAAAGGGATCATCGCTTCAATAATCTGCTCCTGAGGAATCTCATTATTTCGATAAGCAATAGCGAAATTGAACAGGATCCTCGCCCAGAGATCACTGGGGTAATAAAACTGCTCTTGGTGAATTTTCTTAGTCTTGGTGACTTCAATCAGCTCTGGCTGGGGAATGATCTTCTTCCAAAGCTTTCCATATCGATCAAAACCGGAGATAAAACTGTTGCAGAGGGCGTCTTTGTTCACAGTTACGACTGGAGGCTTCTCATCGACCCCGAGACCAAATCCGAATATACTGCTCGGCAAACTCTCTGCAGTATCTTTCCAGAGATACTCAAAATCCAGCATCAAATCGAAAAAGGTCATAACCACCTGCGTAAACATAGGGCCCAGATCCTTCGCGGGATCCTTGGCCCGGTGACTCTTGGGAGAACCCAAAAATGTTTGGCATACTTTGAAGCGGCGCGCAATAGCGATGGTAGTCATCCAGATGTCGATCCCGAAATTGGCAACTCTTTCATTCCAGAGTTTCTCTGATAAAAAGGCCCTGGCCATTCTTCCACAAAATCCAAAATCTCCTCCGATAGGCTGTCTCACCCTCAGCCCAAAGAGGGTTCTTAAAAACGGATAGGCAATATGGTTGGTGATAGAACCGTCGTATTTATGGCGCACGTAAATGGGGCTAACGTAATTGAAACCTCTAAAAAGAGGTTCACCGAGATATTGAATCCACTGGGGGGTAATACTTTTTAAATCCGCGTCAACGACCACCACCGCATGAGCCTGAAGTTCAACGGCTGCCTCAAACAGGTTCTTGATATTATTCCCTTTCCCCTTTACCCCTTTCGGGGTAGAGATATATATTTTGGGAATCTTTGTTGGGGTATTCATAAAGGCATCTTTGGTCCCATCCGGTGAACTATTGTCCGCATTGATAATCACCGACTTCTTACCGGGGAAATACTCCATCAGTCCCCGGCTGGCGACATCGGTGGGATAGGCAATAGAATCAGCCTCATTATAGGAAGGGATACCCACAATCATCTCGGCACTGTTTACCCGATCCGGGTTGTCAACAATAACGTCCATTCCTCGCCTCCTTCTATAAGTATACCCTCAACTAAATCTCCTGGTCTCGCTCTTGGGAGAACGTACTTTCCCTTGAGCTATTATTTTACACCCTCTGAACAGAAATGGCAACTGCTCAGTTACCCACCTCATTTGCACTTCTTCACCTGAGATTCTTCTTGATCGTTTCCAATATTCTAGTGGATTTAGCTCGGTCCCCTAGAATACCCACTCTGATATTTACTTTTGTCGCTGACGCGGCCACTGAACTGAGTTTTATCCATATCCGCGTACCATCTGAGATCTCTGACTCGATCATTGTAACAAAACCGTCTCTGCTCTCCGTCAGAACGGGCAAACCGTGCTCCTTTAAAGCAGCCACTGTAGCTCTCCGCACTTCGTGTATCGTTCCATTTACTGTTGCTTCTAATTTTCCCTTGTACCATATTGCCCCTCCGGCACCGGCAGCCGCTCCACCTGCTATCAGAAGCGGAGCGCAACTCGTAGTGAGGGTAAGTAACCCAAGGAATACTGCTAGAGCCAATTGTTTTCTTAGCATAGGCCTCTCCTTTATATCTCTTACCGTTTAACACCTAGAAAATCACAGAGCGGCGTATGGATCATCGGTGTTCTCCTTTTTATCTTAATCACCCAAGAAGAAATATACGGAATTTGATCTAATTCATTCTCACTGAAACTAGTTTGGAAAGCCCTGGCTCTTCCATGGTTACACCTATAAGGGTATCGGCTATCTCCATGCTTCGTTTATTGTGAGTCACAAGGATAAA
>JBDRGH010000277.1:0-2240 GCA_043818015.1 Pseudomonadota bacterium | reverse complement strand
GATGATGCCAAAGAGGGCCTTCTGGCAGGTCGGATAAGTCCTGGGGATATAGTTGTAATACGATATGAAGGTCCCAAAGGGGGGCCCGGAATGCGCGAGATGTACACCTTCCAGACAATTGTATGCGGTATGGGGTTGGATAATTCAGTTGCACTGGTCACTGATGGGCGATTTTCAGGCTGGAACCGAGGTCCTGCCATAGGTCATGTCTCGCCTGAAGCCGCGGATGGGGGAGCACTTGCGGCGGTCAAAGATGGTGATACTATCTTCTACGACATCCCAAATCGCATACTTGAGGTTGAGTTGAGCGAAACAGAAATCAGAGAGAGACTGGAAATTACCAAGCCCCCGGAGCCTAAGATACGAGGAGGTTTTCTGGGAGAAATTTATGTTAAACTCGTGGGCCCCGTAGACAAAGGAGCAATCCTAAGAGTTCGCTAGAGCTGAAGATGTTCCCCCGACATAACTCTTGCCATATTTGCCGAAAATTGTAGAGGCCATTAAGGGAGATAAAATGAAAAATGTCATGGAAATAATGGAAAAATATGAAGTACCGGGAAGAGATCCGGGGGATTTGGCCAATTCTCCTCTCACATTTGCAGACGGGGCCCATTACCGGATTGAAATCGCTGGCGTGGAAAGGCCTTCAACTTTTGAAGCCATGCTCAGAGCCATGGAGGAGTTCCAGGTTCCCGTTCATAGAGCTATATGCACGGTCGGAGGGGCGACGTGTTTAACGTTTGCCGAACTCCAGGAGATGGCTCGTTTAGGCGCCGGAAATAAAATCGAGTTGATTATGACCCCGGCCCCGACTCGGTCTTGGGATACAGGGCGTCAATTGGCTACTCCCGAGGGCTACGTGTCGGGTCTGAGAACGAGAGGATCAGATAACCTTCGCTATGTCCTCAGCGACATCTACCGTTGCATCGAAGCGGGCTTGAGGGGTTTTCTTGTTGTTGATGAGGGGCTTTTGTGGCTACTTTGCAAGATGAGGGAGAACGGCGACTTACCCAAGGATGTCGTTTTCAAAGTTTCTGTTTTCGCCGGACACGGTAACGCGGCGGGAGCTAAACTTTTGGAGGAAATTGGTGCCGACACTTTCAACCCCCTCGCTGACCTGACCTTGCCTATGCTGGCTTCCATTCGGAAGGCGGTCAAAATACCGTTGGACCTTTATATTGTTTTGGTGGATGCAATGGGGGGGTATAACCGGTCTTGGGAGGCGGCTGAAATGGCCAGGGTAGCGTCTCCTTGCTATTTCAAGATCGAGCCCGGAGCTTCAGAGGCGTCTATCTATAAACCTTATGTCACGGAGGAGTTTCACAAAGGACTAATGCGTGAAAAGGTGAAGATGGCCCGGATTATTATGGAACTCATCGAGATGCTCAATCCAGCCGCCAGATGCTCTGAGATGGGGCCCAAGGATCTGGCACTGCCTGAGGTGTAGGTTATATTTTTGGTGGGAATTCAATTATCCCTTTCTCTTTGACGCGTTCTTCAGCCAGGGAAAAACAGCCAATGGCTCCCAAATGGCTGATCATGTATTGACCCGTTCGGATTTGGAAATCAGGACGATGACCGTCATTGCCGAATCAGTGCCGCCGGTGACTGGCGGAGGTTTAAACTTCAGATCGCTCATCTGAACGCTCTTGACCGTTACCTCCATAGTATGTCCTTAGGCCGCTGTTCAATGGCTCCAATCATCTCCATTGCTCTCAATGCCTCGCGCAGAGACGGGCGGCTTACGCCGAGCTGAGCCGCAAGCTGATCTTGAGGGGGGAGCTTGTCTCCTCTCTTTAGTTCACCTGCGTCAACCATACGACCGATCTCTTCAAGTACTGAGTCAGACAGCTTTTTCTTTACGATACGTCCCAAAAACAACCTCTCTTTATAGAATAAGAAATGATGAACTTATCCTTCATGGAGCGCTCCTTTCGCCTGGGCTGTTTTTCATCTTGGCAGCTGCAAGGAAAGCTCACGCAGCATGCTCAGAGACACCTATATTTTATGGTTCGGACAACTCGAACGGAATGCCGTTGAGGGCGCTGGATTTCGTGAAAACGATTCTTTTGCCTCTCAGCCCAACGGTTGGTTTCCTGCTCCTTAACTCGACACCCCTCTCTTCAAGGGAGTCCGCCTCTGCCTCGATATCGTCTGTCAAGAGACAGAAATGATGAATGGCATCCCCCCTCTCCCTCGCGAATTCGGCGAATTCACCATTTTCGCTGTAATCCTGAATA